>NZ_PNDT01000004.1:0-3910 GCF_005886375.1 Pseudoalteromonas sp. S1727 | reverse complement strand
CATTCCCACAAAACCCAAGACACCTACCCCCTAACCTCTAATCTCTAACCTCTAATCTCTAACCTCTAATCTCTAATCTCTAATCTCTAACCTCTAACTTCTAATCTCTAATCTCTAACAAAAACGGTGGCCTGAGCCACCGTTTTTTATACATTAAAAATTAATTACCAAATTTTTACACGCTCTGCTGGGGCGATATACATTTTGTCGCCTTCTTTTACATCAAACGCTTGGTAAAACTCCGGCATATTCGACAAAATCCCAATTACGCGGTAATGACTAGGTGAATGAGGGTCTGTCATTAAGCGGTTACGTAGCTCTTCATCACGATATTTACGGCGCCAAATTTGCGACCAGCCCATAAAAAAGCGTTGCTCGCCAGTGTAGCCATCAATCACTGGTGCTTTACCATCGCCAAGTGATAATTGGTATGCAGTATAAGCAACCGTTAAGCCACCTAAATCACCAATATTTTCACCTAACGTAAGTTGGCCATTAACGCTGGCATCTTCGAATGGTTTGTACTCGTTGTACTGCGCCACTAACTGCCCTGTACGTTCTTCAAACTGCTTAAGGTCTGACTCGCTCCACCAGTCACGTAAATTGCCGTCACCATCATACTTAGCACCTTGGTCATCAAAACCATGGCCCAATTCATGGCCAATTACTGCACCAATGGCACCGTAGTTAACCGCATCATCAGCTTCTAAGTTAAAAAATGGCGGTTGTAAAATTGCCGCAGGGAATACTATTTCGTTATTCACAGGGTTGTAGTAAGCATTTACTGTTTGTGGTGTCATGTGCCACTCAGAGCGATCAACTGGCTTACCTAACTTGTCGATCATATCCGCATAAGCCCACTCACTGTGGCGAATATAATTACCGACCAAATCATCGGCATTAATGCTTAACTGTGAATAGTCTTTCCAGTTATCTGGGTAACCAATTTTTGGCGTAAACTTGTCGAGTTTTTCTTTCGCGGCAAGCTTAGTTTCAGGGCTCATCCATTCTAGGTTTTCAATTGCTACAGCGTAGCCTTTGATCACGTTATCAACTAACTCTTCCATGCGAGCTTTCGCTTCTGGTGGAAAGTTTTCTTTAACGTAAACTTTACCTAAAATCTCGCCTAATACTGCGTTAGAAGCATCAACAGCTTGCTTCCAAAGTGGCGCTTGCTCTTTTACACCACGTAATGTGGTGCTATAAAAATTAAAGTTTAAATCAACCAATTCTTTATCTAGCACACCGGCATAGTTGCTTACTAGGTGGAATTTTAAATACTGTTGCCACGTTGCCAAGTCTGTTGTTTTATAGATATCTGCAAATTTTTCAAAGTAGCTCGGTTGGCTAACAATAATGTCGGCAGTATTCACGCCTGACGCTTTAAAGTATTCAACAAGGTCAAACTCACCGGTTAACTTGCTTGCGTCAACAACGCTCATTTTATTGTAAGACTTGGTTGCATCACGGCTTTCAACACGCGTCCACTGTGCTTCGGCAATGCTAGTCTCTAGGGCAATAATAGCTTTGGCAGCTTCGTCTGCATTTTTAACACCAGCGTGGGTTAAAATATCAGTCACGTAAACTTGATACTGCGCACGGATCTTAGTGAACTTTTCGTCATCTTTTAAGTAATAGTCACGATCAGGTAAACCCAAACCTGATTGATAAGCATATAAGGCATTTTCGCTAGAATTTTTAGCATCGTTATTTACATACCAACCAAATGGCACGGCACCGCCTTGCATGCGAATTTTAGCCATAAGCGCCACTAAATCTGACTTATTTTTTACGTCATCAATTGCAGCTAAAGGCGCATTTAACGGGGTAATGCCTAGCTCATTACGTTTTGCTTCATTCATGTAGCTTTTAAAGAATGCACCTAATTTATACTCATCAGTGCCCTCTTTAACTGCGGTATTTGCAGCCGCTTTTTCAAGCACAATTTTCATTGCTTGTTGCGAATCATCGTATAACTGTGAGAACGAACCATAATTAGACTTATCGCCTGGGATTTCGGTACTAGCTAACCATTGGCCATTTACGTGATAGTAAAAATCGTCTTGAGCACGGACCGACTTGTCCATATTTGCTAATTCAATACCTGAATTAAGCTGCGTTGTAGGTGCGCTAACTTGAGCGACTTCGATTTTTTTTGTGGTTTCTTGTTTATCGCCGCAGCCGACTAACCCCAAAGCAAGTGCAATACTTGCTGCAGTAAGCGTTACTTTTTTCATGATTGTCTCGTTTGTTAGTTATCGTTTGAATATTCAGCCACTAAAAAAGTATTGAACTAGAATATTCGGTAGCCCATCTTAAACCTGTTCAATGCAACAATAAACCGATAAGCCAAAACAGACGTTTTAAATATGTAACAAAGTTTGTAAGCGCGAGCTTAGCTTTTAATTTTGCTCGTTTTACCCTAACCTTGTTTCTAATTTATATAATTAAAATAAGGACGACGATGAAAATTATCCACCATGGAGCGGTGAACGGAGTTACAGGCTCTTGCCACCAGCTAGACTACGAGCAACACTCAGCGGTATTGATTGACTGCGGGTTATTTCAAGGTGAAGATTCAGGGCCAAGTTTGGCTATCGACTTTGATATATCAACAATTACAGCGCTTATTGTTACACATTGCCATATTGATCATGTTGGCCGCATTCCTTATTTATTCGCTGCTGGTTTTGCAGGCCCTATTTTTACCTCACAAGCATCGGCCAGTTTATTACCCTTAGTTATTGAAGATGCACTTAAAGTTGGCGTAACGCGGGATCAAAAAATTATCAACGCCTGTTTAAGCCTACTCAATAAGCGCATAACCGCTGTCGCATTTAATAACTGGTTTTATTTACCCAGTAACCACAACGAGCCAACCGCAAAAGCCCGCTTACAACGCGCGGGGCATATTTTAGGCTCAGCTTATGTTGAGATTGATATAGGTAAAAAACCAAACACACATAGAGTTGTTTTCTCTGGAGATTTAGGCGCCCCACACACTCCATTGTTGCCGTCACCAAAAGCACCTTATAAAGCAGACACATTAGTGATCGAATCAACCTATGGTGATAAAAACCATCAAGGCCGAAAAGAACGTACACAAACTCTAAAAACAGTCATTGAAAAAGCCGTGGCCGACAACGGCGTTGTGTTAGTACCCGCTTTTAGCATTGGCCGTACCCAAGAGCTGCTATATGAACTAGAGCAAATAATTCATAGCGCTGCTAAAAACTCACCTTGGCGCAATTTAGAGGTGATAGTTGACTCTCCCATGGCGGCTAACTTTACTGTTGAATACCGTAATTTCAAAACATTATGGGATGATGAAGCCAAAAAGCGCCTAGCCAAGGGGCGTCATCCATTAAACTTTGCACAACTACATACCATTGACAGCCATAAAGAGCATATCGCCGTTATTAATTATTTAAGTAACCGCAAACAACCAGCCATTATTATTGCCGCCAGCGGCATGTGCACCGGCGGTCGAATCGTCAATTATTTAGAGCGCTTTTTGCCCGATAAAACCACCGATGTCATTTTTGTAGGTTACCAAGGCCGCGGTACGCTTGGCCGCGACATTCAAACCTACGGCCCAAGTAATGGTTATGTTCATATAAACGATCGCAAGATCACCATTAACGCAGCAATACACACTATCAGCGGCTACAGCGCCCACGCAGATCAAAATGGTTTAATTAAATTCGTAACCGGCATGCGTAAAAAGCCAACATTAATAAAAATTGTTCACGGTGACGAAAATGCAAAACAAGCATTAGCACAGAAATATAAAGAGATTCTAGGAGAAGGGACTGAAATTGAAATAGCACAGTTAAGTGACGGGCTTTGAGTTACGGGTTACGGGCTACGAGTTACGGGCTTCGGGTTGCGGGTTTCGGGTTTCGGGTTT
>NZ_PNDT01000390.1:0-300 GCF_005886375.1 Pseudoalteromonas sp. S1727 | reverse complement strand
ATTAAGATAAATTGATACTAATTAACAATTTTTTTTTTATTAATTTTATTTAATATCTCAAAAAAGTTTTTCAAAAAATACACATTATTGAGTGATTATTTCACAGTGAACTTCACCAAAAAACCTTAAACCACTGATATTTATATAAAAGTATTATTGGCATCATTTTTGTAATACCTGAAGCAACAACTGTTTATAAGGTATTTATTTGAAAGTATTTGCTCCTCTGTGTTTATGTTGCTGCGGCCTTTTTAGCTTTAATAGATTTGCATTGGATGTTGAGGCTACCTTCGCAGTGCT
>NZ_PNDT01000389.1:0-254 GCF_005886375.1 Pseudoalteromonas sp. S1727 | reverse complement strand
CCTGTTAGAGATTAAACGCTGCCGGTTTGAGCAGCTGCTCCCTCAAAACTCCCTAAATCAATGTATGCTGCGGGAACGGTATCAAAATTATTAGGCATCCTAGCATCAAACAGATCTTGCCAATCTTGCTCGCCGATCGCTAGATTATTTGCTTTTTGTCGATATTCCACAACAATTGCAATTTCTCGGCTTAAGAAAATAGCAGTGCTGCCTTCAAATAATAATTTTTCGCCGCCAATGGCTCCACCATAGCC
>NZ_PNDT01000388.1:0-267 GCF_005886375.1 Pseudoalteromonas sp. S1727 | reverse complement strand
ACGCTCAGTTTAAGTGAATAAACGCAGCGCGAAGTTGCAGGCGGCCCCTGTATACAATCACCTCAAAGCGACCTTGTTGAGTTATTAATAGCAGCTAATCTCGCAAGCGCTAGACGCATAGCCAGACAACTCATTAGTAATACCGCATTAAGCTTTAATGGTTAAAAACTTAACAAAATCGAAACTACAGCAATGTAATTGCCGTTTTTTGATCAATACTGGTCAATTCATAAAGGCAAAAACCACGTCTGATTAATTAAAAGAGTG
>NZ_PNDT01000387.1:0-263 GCF_005886375.1 Pseudoalteromonas sp. S1727 | reverse complement strand
AAAGGAAGAAGTGTTTGTCCCGCCATGAGTTCAGTAAAGCGAGTCATAGCTATATCTCGCTTATGATGTAGTAGGTGTTGAGACGAAATCGCCCCCCATTGACGACTTTGCGTGTAAATTCTATTACTGTGCGTCAACCATTGCCCGAGTGAAAATATCTTTTGCCGTAATAGCGACAGCGTCCTGAATCACAATGGCTGCTGCTTTGGCAGCTTTACATCCAGGCTCGCTCACACAAGCCCCGGATACTCGTGCACACAAGT
>NZ_PNDT01000386.1:0-268 GCF_005886375.1 Pseudoalteromonas sp. S1727 | reverse complement strand
GGGGCAGCGCTGATTACGCACAACAAGAAAGTGACGCAACTCCAATAGCCAGTAATATAATGCAATTAATCTCGGGCGATATTAGTCCCACGAATGCCCGTATGGGCGATGTGTACTTTATTGGTGATGAACAAATGGCGGGCGCCAAACCCTCCCCCCGTTTTGATGAACAACGCGTTGCAGCGACTCTTTCTGCACTTGCCTCAGCACAATCATGTCGTTTTGGTGCGCAAGTGATCCCCGCAAGGTCGCTGGGTTTACCTATGGA
>NZ_PNDT01000385.1:0-266 GCF_005886375.1 Pseudoalteromonas sp. S1727 | reverse complement strand
CGTTTTTGCTTTTAATCAGATCTCAAGCTCTTGGTCCTAGCATAAGCCGGTTCATATCACGAACGGCTTTATCTAAACCATCAATCGCAGCGCGCGCTATGAGCGCATGGCCAATATTAAGTTCGTAATTCTCTTCCATCGCTTCTATTGGTTTTACATTGTGGTAATGCAAACACTGCACTGCGAGTACTGTCAAGCCTAAACGCGCTGCGTATTTTCCGCCTTGACGCATGGGATCAAGTTCTTCTGGCTCCTCTGCTTATGGC
>NZ_PNDT01000384.1:0-223 GCF_005886375.1 Pseudoalteromonas sp. S1727 | reverse complement strand
TCATGCCTCGATTAACATACCTCGTCAGAAATCCCCTTACCCGGCTGCTAACTCTTTGCGGAAGATCTCTGCGCCTGCTGTTAATGCATTGAGCTTGACTCTGGCAACTGCGCGAGGAAGCGGTTCCATACCCCAGTTCGTGCCAGGATAGAGTTTGTCTGCATCTACATATTGCAGGGCGTTTCGGAGCGTGTTGGGGACTTCTTCTGGCGTGTCTATCCTT
>NZ_PNDT01000383.1:0-214 GCF_005886375.1 Pseudoalteromonas sp. S1727 | reverse complement strand
TCCGGCAATACTTGCGAGACCGAAGACATCAGCGTTATTAGTTTCATTGGCAATGACTGCTGAAACTGCCTGCTTAGACATCGCTATCATCCGTTGCGCCATTGCTTCACGTTAACTATCTTGTTTCAGTTAAACATCAACCATGTTTGCTTGGCCTTGCTCATCTATTTGAGTTAACATGCTTACGCCCTAGTTGCACAGCGTCTGCAACGAC
>NZ_PNDT01000382.1:0-239 GCF_005886375.1 Pseudoalteromonas sp. S1727 | reverse complement strand
CATTGTTCTTTAAATTTCAATTCATTAATCCCTTTAACGGGGTTACGTACAAGGCTTTGAGTTATACTTCTTGTCAGTCTGTTCTTCAACAATGGCATTGATCTCTTGTGGCATTTGCGCCATAATAGCATCTTGGTCATTTCCTAAAACGTGATCTTTTTCAATGTAAGAAATAACTTCTATGTTTTTCACATTGATGTTTCCGCCATATGCTGTAACGAGTCTTACACCTGGTACTG
>NZ_PNDT01000039.1:0-18948 GCF_005886375.1 Pseudoalteromonas sp. S1727 | reverse complement strand
CCTAGTAACCTAGTAACCTAGCCCTAATTCCCCGGGCCACATTCCATACATTGGTTAATAATATCTGGGCCAAATTTAAGTTTGGCGTTTAAATCACGCAGTGCGGTACGAAGCCCTTCTTCTATCACTGGGTGATAAAATGGCATATCCAGCATTTGTGGTACGGTCATTTTGTTTTGCACAGCCCATGCGAGTAGATGAGCGATGTGCTCAGCTTGTGGGCCAATAAATTCAGCACCTAAAAATAAGCCTGTACCTTGCTCTGCGTATAAACGCATGTGGCCTTTATTTTTCAACATTACGCGGCTGCGGCCTTGGTTTTCAAAGCTGACTTCGCCAATTTCAAAGCAACCACATTCACCAAAACGCGCGGTTATTTGCTTGTAGCTTTCGCCCACCATAGCTATTTGCGGGTCGCTGAAAACGGCTGCAATAGGTGCGCGGCGCAGGCCGTTACGAACATCTGGGAAGCGGCCGGCGTTTTGTCCGGCAATAGTGCCTTGATCGCTGGCTTCATGCAGTAGTGGGATCATATTGCTGGCATCCCCTGCGATAAATATTGTTGAGTCGCCACATTGCATAGTGTGCTTATCAGCCACTGGTACACCGCGTTCGTCAAGTTCGATACCGGTGTTTTCAAGGCCTAGTTTATCTGTATTTGGCACGCGGCCAGTAGCGGCTAGCACGTAATCAAATTGTTCAGTTTGTTTCTGACCGTTTTTGTCAATATAGCTAAGCTGGGCTTTATCACCGACTTTTTGCATATCAGATACGTTTGAATCAGTATCAACAAAAAATTCTTCTGCAAATACAGTGTTTGCGTAGTCTTTTATAACTGGGTCGGTAATAGGACCGATAGCGCCACCTACACCAAACAGTTTTACCTTTACGCCTAAACGGTGCAGCGCTTGGCCAATTTCAAGGCCAATAACACCTGGGCCAAATACGGCAACGGATTCTGGTAAGTCCTGCCAATCAAATACGTCGTCGTTAATTATTAATCTGTCGCCAAAGTTATTAAATACACCTGGGTAAGCTGGGCGAGAGCCGGTGGCAATCACAAAGCGTTTTGCTGTAATAATTGTATGGTCGTCAATTTGCACGCGGTTGGCATCTAAAAATTTTGCATAACCACGAATTTTATCTTCGTTGGGTAATTCATCTACGGCTTCTACTACAAAGCCTGCAAAGCGGTCGCGTTCGTTACGTACTCGTGCCATTACTTCCACGCCGTTAATTGTTGGCTTTGAGCTATGTACACCAAAAGCGGGGGCTGCTTCAATTGCATGGGCTGCTTCTGCGGCGGCAATGAGTAATTTACTTGGCATGCAACCTACACGAGCGCAAGTGGTGCCATACGGGCCTGATTCGATCATTAATACATTGGGAGTGTGTTGCTTTGCATTACGATAAGCGCTTAAACCTGCTGTGCCAGCACCAATTACAACAACGTCTGTTTGTAGTTCTTTCATTATGTTGCTCCAGAATACCAATTTTATTAATCAATTGGTGTGTGAATAAGTTAATAAAATGAGTATAAAAAAGGGGCTAAAAAGCCCCTGTATTTAATTGCGTGGGGGTTTAAATATTAAGCAAAATATTTTGCTAAATCGTCAGAGCCACCAATGTGTTTTCCGCCAATAAATACTTGTGGTACGGTTTCACGGCCTGAGATTGCTTTAAGGCTCGTTAATGATGCACCTGCGCCCATGGTGATTTCTTCGTACACTAGGCCTTTTTCTTCAAGTAAAGCTTTTGCTTTAGTACAGAAAGGGCAACCTGGTTTAGTAAATATGCTGACTGCCTCTGGTTTTACTTGCTTAGGGTTGATGTAATCAAGCATAGTGTCTGCGTCGGATACTTCAAACGGGTCGCCTGGTAAATCTGGTTCGATGAACATTTTTTCAATTACGCCATCTTTAACTAACATTGAATAGCGCCAGCTACGTTTACCAAAGCCTAGGTCATTTTTGTCTACTAACATACCCATACCGTCAGTAAATTCACCGTTGCCATCTGGTAATAAAGTAATGTTTTGTGCTTCTTGGTTTTGTGCCCAAGCGTTCATTACGAAAGTATCGTTTACTGATACACACACGATGTCGTCAACGCCATTTTGCTTAAGTACTGCAGCTAGTTCGTTATAGCGTGGTAAATGCGTTGATGAACACGTTGGTGTAAATGCACCTGGTAGCGAAAATACAACAACCGTTTTACCTTTAAAAATGTCGTCTGATGTTACTGATTTCCACTCATCATTTACGCGAGTTGCAAATGTAACCTGTGGAATTGTTTGACCTTCAATATTCTTTAACATGTTTTTTAGTTCCTCTTGATTTGTTGATAGCCATTATGTCGTAAAAGTTATAATAGCTCCAATCGTTTGTTTGTATTAATATGATAGTTATTATCTATTAGTTGTGGTTTGCAATGAATTTAAAAGACCTTGAATATGTAAAAGCAATTGCGCACTTTAAGCATTTTCGTAAAGCTGCCGATGCGTGTTATGTCAGCCAGCCAACTCTCAGTGGCCAAGTAAAAAAATTAGAACAAGAGCTGGGAGTGACCTTATTTGATCGCTCCACTAAGCAAGTTACTTTAACGGTGCAAGGTGAACGTTTGTTGACACAGATCAAAGTGATCTTAGAGCAAACCCAAATATTAAAAGAACTAGCAGCAACCTCTAGCGCACCACTACAAGGTAGGGTAAAAATCGGCATTATTCCAACGATTGCGCCGTATTTACTCCCTACTTTGCTTACGTCTATGAAAGAGGCGTTTGCTGATAGCCAGTTTGCTTTTGTTGAAATGCAAACTGCTAATATTTTAACTGCGTTAGATAATGGTGAGTTAGACATTGCAATCTTAGCAGATGTGCCTGAACTTAAGCTTTATCATACAGTTAATATATATAAAGAAGATTTCTTGGTAGCAATGTCAAATCAAAATAACCTTGCTAAACGTGATAAAGTTGCTTTGGATGAACTGCAATCGTGCAGTTTGTTGATGCTTAGCGATGGTCATTGCTTTAAAGACCAAGCGCAGCAGTTTTGTTTTGCTGCTGGGGTGGATGTATCAAACGAGTACCAAGGTAATAGTCTGGAGACTTTATTGGCACTGGTGGCTATGGATGATGGTGTTACATTTGTACCAAAGCTCGCTTGCAGCGAGCGCATAGGGATCCGTTATTTACCAATCTTTCCTACTCAGCAACGTCGTGTCGTATTGGCTTGTCGTAAACATTATCCACATTTAGCTGGAATTGAGTTACTCGCAAACTGGCTGAGTGAGCACCCGAGTTTACGCCAACAATTGACTAAGGTTTTAAATTAGTGAGCTCGACTACATCATTGATTTGAATATTAGGCAAAGGTTGCTGATCAACACTCACGGCAACGGCACTTTGCTGATACACCTGTTCGACCTGAACTTGATTTAATGTGGTGATCAAGTTCGGCATTTTATTACCCGCTGCATCGGTTAAATAGTTATGATGAGCAATATTCAAGCGTTGACCTTTTTCAATGCCATGTGCTTTACCTAAGTTGATGATCAATTTATTGTTTTCAATATGTAGAATTTTTCCTTGAGTCTCTAAGCATGCCATTGCAGCTTGTAGATCGTAACTGACGGTTTGGTTTATATCAGTAATACTTTGACCATAATCAGAGCTCCAGAACTTTTCGCTGAATACATCGATGATTTGTGTTTTTTCAAATGGCCAGATACCTTGGCTGCGATAGCTTTTTTGCCAAAGTCGTTCATACGTGGTGCCATCAAATAAAGCAAAGTCCACCTTGTATGAGCGTTGGTACGTTTCGTCTTGCCAAAATGCGTAACTATTATTGAGCTTATCACTATTAGAAATATCAACAATCTGACTCAACAGTACATACTGTGAGTTGCTGCGGCTTGATATTTCTTCTAATAGTGCATCACTGTAATCGTATTGTTGATTAAAAAACTCGCTCACGCGGATCGGAAAGTTAAAATAAGCGGTTGGCTTAGCATTCATTGCCGATTGGCTTAATGTTTTATACAGGGCTTCGCTAGTGGCTTTATTAATGTCAAAAATTTGACCCATCATGGCCTGTTCACGATTGACTAATTGCGTTTGGGTGATCGCAACAAACTTAGTGAACTCATTAGCGGGGCAGTGTTCTTGTTGTGGGAAAATATCCAAGCGTAGCGTGATCGCAAATTGATCTGACTTTCGATCTTCACTGATCATTTCTATTTTTTGAATTTCGCCGTGACTGTTTATTTTTAGTTGATCTTGCGTAAGTACGCCGTCAACTAAGGTTTGCATTGAGCTCACACGGGCACCTGAGAACACTAACGCTTGGGTGATTGCATCTTTTATGGCCGCAGATTTTGCCGCCGCCACATCATCATTTTTGATACTGGCATGGCCTGTTGATTCATACCACTGTGCTGAGCTATTAGGCGAAAAAAGGCTGGCTGTTAGCCAACTTGTGGCGATCATGATTGTTGATAAACTATGCTTCATTACCCAAACCTTATACATAAACATCTGCTATATACAGTGACAGAGCAAGGACTATACCAATTGTTTGACAACTTTGATCTAAAACGACAGTAAGTACTAATTTTGGCATTGATTGTGCATCGGTTTAGACATTATGACTTCTTTTAAGCGTGAGAGACGCCATGCGTAGTGTGATTGCAATTTGCATTTTTGCGAGTCTAGGTTTAGTAGGCTGTAGTAGTATTTTTGATAAACATGTGGAATATAAGTACATAGAGCCAGATAACTACCCAGTTTTAAAAGCGGTCGGGTATGCGCCAATTAGTGCTCAGCCCGGGGAGAATCAGTCACAGCGCTCGTTGATGGCAATTAAAGCATCTAAGCTTGAAGCGTACCGCGAGCTTGCAGAACAAGTATATGGGCAAAAGATTACCGCCGGCACCACTGTGCAAGGCAGTATTGCGCAAAATGATCAATTACACAGCCAAGTGCAAGGCATTATTAAAGGGGCGCAAGTCATTAAAAGCTATGCAGTTGGAGATACTTACGCTACCGAGTTACAGCTTGATATGAAACGTGTCCATGACTTATACATAGGCGAAATAAAGCCACGTGAAGTTAAAAAAGTCACTTATTACTAAAGTTAATTATTGAGCGTTAAATAGTCACAAAATAATGGCTAAAATATCTCACTGTTAACGCTTCAGTGCTATGCTTTATTTACTGTTTTTTACTGAATAAAGATTGTGGCAAGAAAAAGTTTGACGCGTTTTTTAGTGTACAACTCAAGGTTGCTTTTGTGAGCGAGTGTCGCTCAGTTAGTGTGCCTTTGAGTAAATGGAGTAATCGCCCGTTACTGCATTTTTTGCTGCCTCTTATATTTGCAACCTCTTTTGTGTGTGCCGATCGCCTATCGATTCAGTTCACTACCTTTTTAGAAAAAATGCACCAACAGTTTGGTCCTTCACGTGTGGCAGTTGCTCGTAATTGGCAAACAATGTTAGTCCAGTCACAGAACAAAACTGAACAACAAAAAATTTTAATCGTAAATGATTTTTTTGCTCGTAACTTGCGCTACCGAACCGATATGCAGCTTTGGCAACAAAATGATTATTGGGCAACTCCACTTGAAACTTTAGGGAAAGGGCTGGGTGATTGTGAAGATTATGCAATTGCTAAGTATATCAGTCTGCGCGCCCTAGGTATTGCAGATGATAAGTTACGGCTTATTTATGTAAAAGCACAGATCGGTGGGCCAAACTCTAGACAAACTCAAGCGCATATGGTGCTTGGTTACTTTGCTGTGCCAAATGCGCAACCACTGATTTTAGATAGTTTAATTGCAAAGGTATTGCCCGCAGCTAAACGTACAGATCTGAGCCCTGTTTTTAGTTTTAATAGCCAAGGTTTATGGGCTAATAATTCAACGCAAAGTGTTGCAAACCCTACTGCTAGATTATCTCGCTGGCGACGTATTCTCGAACAAACACAACAAGAAGGAATTATGTGGTGATGTCATTTATGTCCTTGTTTAAACGCAAAAGTAAAATCACTTTACGGCAAGAGTTATGGCTGGGGATTTTAGTCATTATTGCAGTAGGCTTTATGAGTAGTGTATTAATTAGTACTTATACTGCTAAACAGTATTTTTCTTCTCAGTTACATTTAAAGAATATCGATAATGCAAATAGCTTAGCTTTGATGCTAAGCCAGTTGCAGAAAGATCCTGTTGAATTAGAGCTACTAATTTCAGCTACTTTTGATACTGGGCACTATCAGCGCATAGAGTTACAAAACCCATTAGGGGAGCCGCTTATAAAACGCGTTTTTAGTGGTAAGCTTGATACAACGGCGCCAGGGTGGTTTCATCACTTTTATCACTTACAAGTTCAGCCTGGGGTGGCGCAAGTGAGCGATGGTTGGCAGCAGTTCGGTACTTTATATTTAGAAAGTCACAGCCAATATACTGAGCAAGCGCTATGGGAAAGTGCCGTACGATTATTTTTTAGCTTTTTTATCGTTGCGATTATAGCTTGTATAGCAAGTGCTTACTTTTTAAGGAAAATATTACGTCCTTTGGACGATGTCGTGCAACAAGCGAATGCCTTAGGCGATAAACGCTTTATTAGATCGAAAGTACCCAGAACCTATGAATTTGCACGGTTAGTGAGCTCGATGAATTTACTTTCAAAGCGATTTAGCCGGATTGTTAAAGAAGACAAAAAACGCTTAGAAGAGTTTCGTTTTAAAAGCCAACATGATGAGTTAACAGGGTTAGCAAACAGAGAGTACTTTAGCGCAACTTTAGAGGCACAATTACAGCAATCAAAAGAGCATGCCCATGGCGCATTATTTTTATTTCGAGTTGTTAACCTTGATCAAATAAGTGAACAAATTAATCGCGTTGAAATGGTCACTTTTTTACGTCGTTTTACGCAAACTCTAGTTGCTTTTTTAGAGTCGAATGAGGATCGATTTTCTGAAAATCATATAGCGCGAATTTCTCATACCGACTTCGCCGTGTTGGTGAATGACACAGACGATATTGAAAACCTAAGTTCACAGGTATTTAAGCAGCATCAGGTCTTGCTTGCTGATTACAGTCATATTGAATTATCCATACCTCATAGTTGTAGCTATATAGAGCGTGAGGATAGTCGTTTTACACTGTTAAAGCGGGTTGATAATTTATTAAAAGCCGCAGTAGCAGAGCCAACACAACAGGTACAGGTAAATAATAATAAGCAGCGCAATGAATTATTTGCAGACGCTGATAGTTGGCGTGAAGCAATTGAGCATGCACTAGATAATAATGACTTAGATGTTTTGCTTTACCCCGTTAAATCTTTTTCGGGCAAGTTATTACAAAACCAAGTAAGTCTAAGCTTATTGCTTAATGGTGAACTGTATCGTAGCGGTTATTACTTACAATGGGCAAAAAGATTAAAGCTACTTGCTCGCTTAGATTGGGGCTTAGTTAAATACTTAGTTAAGGTATTTGAGCAAAGAGAAGACTTAAAGCTTATTTCAGTGGAGCTATCGCAAGAAACGTTGTTAGACGATGCAGCACTTGCTGCAATATTGACGTATTTACTCGCATATCCAAAATTAGCTGAGCATATTTGTTTTGATATACGTGAAAGTTTAGCGGTTGCTGAATTGGCTATTTTTAAAGACTTTTGTATGCAAGTGAAAAGCATGGGCGCCAAAGTGGCGCTTAAGCGGGTTGGCCAAGGTTTCAGTAAAATTGATAAAATTCATGAACTTGGTCTTGAGATGATTAAAATAGATAGCGTTTATGGCCACAATATAAGCTATAGCCAAGATAATCAGACCTTCCTCAGAGGATTGTGTTCATTAGCGCATTCGATAGGTATTAAAGTGATTGCTGAGGGGGTTAAGAGCCCTGAAGATCAGCAGACATTAAAAGGAATAGGGTTCGATGGCTATGTATCACAACCGATTGATGATACTCAGGAAGACCTAATAGAATAAAATACAAAGCGATGTATTGTATGTGAAATAAATGGGGTAAACCCGAGCCGACGGGCATGGAGCCACAAATGGTGTAGCAGCGATTTTACATCGCGACTGGGTTACAAGGTTTTATACCACGACTGGGTTTATAGGGCATTGCATCGTGAAAGGGCTTAAATATTTTATGAATCAACGCACAAAGTAACAATTTCGTACGTTTAGCTGCCTTTGATTGCTAGCATCAACTGCATGCGGTCACGAACTTGGAGTTTATTAAATATTGAGCTCATATGTTCTTTTACTGTACGCTCTGTGATATTTAATTGATTCGCTACAGCTTTGTTACTGGCACCAGTAATAACAATATCAACGACTTGACGCTCGCGCTTCGTTAATAACGTTAGGTCGCAGGCGTGCTGATAGCTAATAGCTTGCTTTGAGAGTACACCAACCAAGTTAGATAATAACTGGCCCGGCAACCAAATACCGCCACTGATAATTGTTTCTGCAACTTGCTCTATGATTATTTGACTTGCAAAAGCTTCAACATAACCGCGAGCGCCCACTTGTAATGCAGCACATAACTCTGCCATGTTTAACTCTTTGGTCATCACAATCACTGGAATACGACTTTTGCTGTATTTTTGTACAACACTAAGCCAGTCAGGACTGCCAGCTAAAATCCATAAAATGGTGTCGGCTGTGATCTTATGTGGCTGCTGTTCACGAATTTCACATTCAGGGTAGGCGGCTTGCCAGTGCGGTGAAATAAGTTCAGCTTCGGTGATAAATACACTTTGGCGCATTATTAATCCATTTTAAAAGTTTGAAAAAATATTAATTAACGCTCTGTCATTGCTAATGATGTTGCTCGTAATACTGGTTTTAATAGGTATTCCAGCACGGTTTTTTTGCCAGTAATAATATCCACTTGAGTCGTCATGCCTGGAATAATAGTGAGATTATCGGCAAACTGATTTTTGTTAGTTTTAAGTTGCACTAAATAAAACGTGTTATCGCGCTCATCGGTTATCGTATCGGCACTAATTTGAATAACCTCGGCACTTAAGCCACCGTAAATAGCAAAATCATAGGCGCTAAATTTGATCATTGCTGTTTGCCCTGGGCGTAAGAATGCAATATCTTTGGGAGGGATCTTAGCCTCGACTATCAATTGATCATCCAGCGGTATAATTTCTAGAACATCACTACCAGGTTGTAAAATCCCTCCAACCGTGTTCACCATTAAGCGCTGCACAGTGCCATTAACAGGCGAGCGAATTTCAGTTTGGGCTACTTTATCAGCCAACCCTGATTCGGTTTCTTTAATTGCATCTAACCGCAATCGTGCTTCTGAGAGCTCGTTGTTCCATCGATTGATCATGGATAGTTCAACCTCGGCTACTTTGTTTTTTGCTTCATTGATTGCAGATACACTGCGGTTGATGACCGCTTTGGAGCGATTTATCTCGCCATTTAAGTCAACGGCTTGGCGTTCTAGGCGAATTATATCGATATCAGATACTGCACCTGAGCGAAGGAGTGGCCGGGTAACTTGTAATTCACGGTTTATTAAACGTAATGCATTGGTATGTTGTTGCAGGGCTGCTTGTGCTTCAATATGGTCTTGACGACGTTGCTCTAATTGACGTTTATGAATGGCGACTTGTTGTTCAAGCTCTTGGTTATTACTGGTGTAAAGTGCTTGTTCGTGCATTACCACCGCGGGTGCATCAGTGGTGAGCTTAGGGTCAAAAATTAAAGGCTGCTTTTTAGTAAGTGCTTCAAGTCGCGCGACTTTAGCACTGAGTGACAGCACTTTAGATTGATTTTCACGAAAATTAGAAATATACCGAGTAGGATCAATTTTTATTAGTACATCACCAGTACTGACTACTTGTCCTTCACGTACATTAATTTGTTCGACCATCCCGCCATCATAAGATTGAATCAGTTGTAATTTATTTGACGGTATAACACGACCTTCACCGCGAGCGACTTCATCAAGATTAGCAAACGCAGACCAAATAAATAACAACATCATGCTAAAACAAATTAAGTACAGCAATAACTTGGCACTTGCCGGTTGTTGTTGCATTTTTTCCCATTGTGCATCAACCACCCAATCTTGACTGTTTGGTGGCGATAACCAGCCTTTGAATAAGTTATTAAAAATAGATGGTTTTTTTCCTTTAGTCGCTTCTATAGCACGTCCTACAGATTCAAAAGAGCGTTGTTCTAGTGTGGGTTTGTTTTTACTCATGATGCTCGCTCCACAGTTTGATTACTCAACGAGGCAATTACCCGAGCTTTTGGTCCATCGGCAATTATTTTACCGTTATCAACGACAATAATTCGATCAACCAACTCCAGTAGCGATGTTCGGTGTGTTACTACCAGCAGGGTTTTATCATGGTTGTACTGTTTTAAATTAGCGATGATTTTTGCTTCACTATTGTGATCCAGTGCTGAGGTTGGCTCATCAAGAATGAGTATTGGCGGATCGTTTATCAAAGCACGAGCAATACCAACAGCTTGACGCTGCCCACCAGAGAGGAGCCGGCCTTGTTCGCCAACTTGTAGATCAAAGCCATCAGGGTGAGAGTTAATTAAGTCGAATAATTGGCTACGTTCGCACGCACTTATAATTTGTTCATCTTTGGCGTGCCATGCACTTAAGGTGATATTGTCTTTCAGCGAGCCAAAAAATAGCGAGATTGTTTGCGGGACATAACCAATATTATGGCGCAATTCTGCAGGATCTATTTGGTGGATATCGGTGTTATCAATTAAAATAGAACCCGAGGTCGGATCATGTAACCCTAAAATGAGTTTCTCTAGCGTGCTTTTACCTGAACCATTACGCCCTAAGATAGCAACTTTTTCACCGGCTTTAATTTTAAACGAAACTCCAGATAGCGCTTCGTTACTTTCATCTGAGTATTTAAAATGTACGTTTTGAAATTCTATATCTCCGCGTAAAACAGGGTGACTTAACCAATGTTTACCAGCTGGGCGCTCAACCTCTTTTTCCATGATCTCATTCAGTGAATGCATTGCAATGGCCGCATGGTGAAATTGTGCAAGTACCGCAGCGGATTGACCAATTGGTCCCATAGTTCTTGATGATAATAAATATGCTGCAATTAAGCCGCCTTGGGTTAAATCACCTGCGATGACTAAATGCACGCCAATGATCATTATAATCACGCCAACACATTGTTGTAACCACGTGGCAGAGTTGGCTATTGAGCCAGATATAAGCCGACTCTGCGCATTAACGCGAGCAATGTAAATTGTTGACTTTTCCCATGCTGCTTGAGTTTTACATTCGCTATGAAAGCTTTTTACATCTTCAATATTGGTAAGGCTTTCAACTAAAATAGCATTACGCATAGAGCTGGCTTTCATCGTTTGCTCTGACAGTGCTTCTAACTTTCTGTGGGCGGCTAAGGCATAACACAGCAATATTATTGCCCCGACTATAATAGGAATACTCAGCTCTACACCAATGATTGCGATGACTGTGAGGTATAAAAATACAAAAGGTAAATCAACCAATGCGATGAGGGTAATGGAGCTAAAGAAGCCACGCACAGCTTCGAAAGACTGGATATTGCTGGCAAATGAGCCTGCTGATGTGGGTCGGTTTTTTAATTGCATTCCCAGTACTCGTTCCATAATTACCGCAGAGACTTTTACATCGATGCGACTGGCAGCAAGTTCGACAAAATAACTACGTACTAATCTCAAAGCAAAGTCTGCGGTCAGTGCTATTAGTACGCCTATGGCTAATACCCATAAGGTTTCTACCGCTTGATTGGGTACGACTCGGTCATACACGTTCATGACAAACAAGGGCATTGCAATCGATAATACACCCAGTGCAATGGCAGAAATAATGACGTCTTTATATAAGGAACGGCACTCTTTGATGACCCCCCAAAACCAGCCATCTTTAGATAATTTTTGTAACACCGGTGAGCGTGCATCAAAAGTGAATTCTGGACGTGTATAAATAATAACATCAGTTGGGTTTTGACTGAGATCTGCCACATTTAACGTTACAGCTGAGTCGCTTAGCTCTGGATAAATTACTTCAACGGTTTGTGTGAGTGGATCCAATGCTGTAATTACGCAAGCTTGGTTATTCTCAAGTAATAAAATAGCAGGAAGTAAAGCGGTATTGATTTTGGTTAGTTGTTTATTAACAACTTTGGTTTTAAAACCAATACGTTTAGCTGCTCGTGAAAAACCAGAAGGCGTGAGATTGCCTTGCTCAAGGGGAAGCCCATTAAGCAAAGTCTCACGGGAAAATTCACGATCATGGTAGTGACATAAAATTTCTAAACAGTCTACTAAAATACCACCATGACTGACTACATCATCTATTTCCATATAACTTCCATTGTTATTGCATTAAGTTTAACGATTTAAAAATGGGACGTATTACTCTGTTATGATTGAAATCGAGTTAACAAAGGACGATTAATGCGTATGGGTTTAAGTTAAGCATCGAGCGGAGCCTTGTTATTACATTAAGCTTTTTTACTTACAGCGCTTTAACATGCCCATAAATAGAGCCATCCAGACAGCATGTGCTGGCATTTATGCGTGGTTACTGCTATTTAGAAAGAATAACTACACTGATAAGTTTTCTTTTGCCTAAAAGCCAAACACAGCTGTAAACTTAACTTCTAAAGTAAGTGCGTCTTAGTAACTGGATGCGACAAAACTGTTTCCTGTATTGGTATCGGTGATCACCGCTTCTATACGTCTGTTTGCCGCATTAGCCCGTACGGATATTTCATTGATCCTAGGTTTATCTATACCGTAACCAAGTGATTTAACTCGCTTAGGCAATACACCATACTGTTGAATTAATATTTCTGCGACTGAGAATGCGCGTTTTTCAGAGAGCTTTTTATTGTAAAGCGCAGGCCCTTCAAGTGATGCATGTCCTTGTATTTCTACATTTTTAGATGGGTGAGATTTTAAAAAGTCTGCAAGACGTGCTATTTCCTGTAAGTACTCAGGACGTACTACACTGGAGTCAGCCGCAAACGGAATGCCGATTTCTACATTACTGGTATTACTATTGTATTTAGTACAGCCTTTTTCATCTACCTCGGTAAAAGCAGGTGTTGATGGACAGTCATCCTGTTCGTTTGCAACACCGTCATTATCATCATCACTAAAGGTACTCGAAAGCGCTGGCGCATTGAGATAGCTTGGCATTGCCGTGACGGTCATGTAGGCGTTATCTTGCTGGGCTTTTTTTTGTAAAAACTCCTGACGGCTGATGGTGGCTGCCACGTCGTATTTAGGGCAAATAAATTCGGCATTGTGGGCAATAGGGTCATCGGTTAATTCCGTGATTTTCGGAAATTTGTCAGAGGTTACATTTAAGGTTGGCAGTAGTTTGCCCATTTCTGCGAGCATGGCGAGTATCGCTGCTTGACGATCGTAAAGTGCTGCAGTATATGAACGGTTAGATTGGAATGATTCATTTTCGGCATCGAGTACGTCTAATAGAGTACGTTGGCCAATATCAAATTGATCTTTGTAGGCTATTTTCACTTTGTCAGATGAGCGACGATGTTGATCTAATGAAGGAAGCTTACTCTCAAGGATTTTTACATTGTTATATGCAACTTGCAGGTTTTGACGTATTTCAATACACGATTGATCACGTTGGAATTTCGCTATATTGACTTCTTGGTATGCTTGATCAAGATTGGCGCTGTCTAAACCACCATTGTATAAGTTGTATCGCACATCAATGCCAACTCTGGCTTCTGTTCTGGTTTCATTAAAGCCAAGTTCATCACGGTCTTGGGAGCCATAACGCGCAGATAAATCAACCTTAGGATGAAACGCAGCTTTTTGTGATTGCGCATTCGCTTGTTGGGCTTCAATATTATACAAAGATGCATAAAAGCTAGGACTGTTTTTATAAGCAATATCAAGCGCTTGGTTAATAGAAATTGGGATGCTATCTTCACTTAACTTAGCTGCAACCGTGCCTTGTTGAGGCAGCTCTCCCACAATCCGTAAGTAGCGTGCGCTAACATCATGTAGGTTTGCGTATTCGGTCATTACATTGGATTGAGCAAGTGATAGGCGACCACTGATTTGCTCCAGGTCAGCCGCTCTGGCTACGCCGGCTCCTACGCTTTGTTCAATTTGTTGATATACCGACTCATGCTCGCTTAGGTTTTTCTGCGCCAGCTCTACTAAGGTGGTGAATTTTTGCACGTCAAGATAAGCAACGCTTGCTTGTAGCGCTATTTGCTCAGCTTGTGAGAGCATTTCAAAGTAGCGAATAAGTTGAATGCGTTCAAATCGTTTAACGGTATTTGATGTTTGAAAGCCATCATACAGCATTTGCCCTAAGGTAAGCTCTGCGGTATTGCGGTTATATTCATCTTCTACGCCGTAGTTACGTTTTTCATAACCTGCACTGATTGATGCATCTAATGTAGGTTTATACCCTGATTTTGCAGCATCAATACCATAAATTGATGCTTTAAAAGCATGCCAAGCTTGTTGAACTTCTGGGTTACTGGCTATTGCTTTGTCGGCGACATAAGTCAAAGGCATGAGGGAAGTTTGCTCAGCATGAAGATGAGCAGTAAATCCATTTGTAGCTAAAACCAAACCAATTAGAATTGTAGCTCTAGTGCGGGTAAAGTTATTTTTCCTAGCCATTTCGTCCTCTTAGATCCAAGTTGATGATCATTTAGATTAGTTTTAGACAAGGAAATTGATTAGTGCAAATAGAAGTTTTGCCTAGCATAAAAAAAATTTTTCACCAGTTCTTTAAGCTTTTAATATTAATTTAAGTTTTGTTACCTGTACTTTAGTCCAGTGTCCTTTTTACTGTGCTGTTCTAAATTTAGTCATACAAAGGTTTAATTTCTAATGATGCAGGTAGCAAAATGGACGCAAATCAATTACTAATCATAGATATACAGGGCTCTGTTGGGATCGTTTTAGAAGACGGCTCTATTAAGGCGTTGTCACTAGGGGACACAATTACCGTTGGCGATATTGTGATCACCGCAGCTAATTCGTCATTATTGATTGATGTAAAAGGAATATCGCTTGCTATTCCAGCTAATCAGCGAGTGCAAATTACACCTGATTTGGTTGCTGATGCCGCAAGAGATAGCTCAGAAACCACCATTTTCGATGATAGTATTGATGATGCTATTGCAAGTTTAAACCAACCGGATCCAACGTCAACGACAGAAGCTTCATCGTTAACTGATGATGTTAGTGATTTTTTAAATGCCCTTGAAAGTGGCGGGGATATATTGGATAACTTGGAAGCGACTGCTGCGGGTGGTAACGCTGCTGCTGGCTCTGGTGGTGGTACTTCCTTTGTAGAATTAGCTCGTATTGCTGAATCTGTAGATCCAAATAGCCTTTCTTTTGATGATAGTTTTGAGGCGAGTAATGATGGTATTTTCGCTGTTCGTGATACCACCGATGGGGTGCTCCCAGAGACCGTATTAATTGGTAGTTTAGCGTTGAATGAGCTTGGTCTAATAAATAATCCACAGCCAGTTATTTCAGGAACATCGAGCAACTTGGCCGGTGAAACAGTATTAATCACTATCACAGATGCATTAGATAATGTACAAACCATTACAGTGATTGTACAACCAGATGGCACGTTTACCTCACCTACAATTGAGCCATTACCTGATGGCCCAATTGTTGTAGATGTAACAGTAACGGGTCCTGATGGTGAGCCAGTTTCAGACACAATTACAGCCAATATAGATACCACAGCGCCGCTGGTCAGTATTGCGACATTAACTGACTCTGCTTCGCCTGTAGTAACAATTACAGGCTCTGTTGTGGGCTTAGATACAGGCGATGATGTGGTACTGACGGTGACTGATAGCGTCGGGCAAGTGCAAACATTTATTACCCAGCTTGATCCTCAAGGCAATTGGGCAATTACAACAGCAGCACTAGCAGAGGGCCCTTATAATGTCCAAGCTAGTGTTGTTGACGATGCTGGGAATGAAGGCAATGCGCAAGCCACTGCCACCATTGATTTAACAGCCCCTATCATAGCGATTGATGTTATTGCAGATACCAATGATGTTACTCCTACATTGACTGGATCGGTAAATGGTGTGGCCATCGGTACACTTGTATCAATAACTGTTGTCGCAAGTAACGGTGCAACACAAACCTTAACAGCGACGGTAACAGCTGGTGGTAGTTGGTCTACAGAGGTAACTGGTACGCTTGTAGAGGGTGAATTTACTGTAACTGCAACTGTGGCAGACAGTGCAGGTAATACAGCAAGTGCTACAGAAGTAGGTTTAATAGATACAACTGCGCCGATTATTACTATTAATGCACTCGCACAAAGTAACGATACAACACCTACTATAAGTGGAACGACATTGGGTGTTAATGCTGGCACGACAGTGACCTTAGTGATTACTGATAGTAATGGCGATCAACAAACACTAACTACCGTCACTGACGCGGCTGGAAACTGGCAACTAGAGCCTAGTATTGCATTAGCT
The DNA here is from genome assembly GCF_005886375.1 of Pseudoalteromonas sp. S1727. NCBI lineage: Bacteria > Pseudomonadati > Pseudomonadota > Gammaproteobacteria > Alteromonadales > Pseudoalteromonadaceae > Pseudoalteromonas > Pseudoalteromonas sp. S1727. The sequence continues at coordinate 2,427 of NZ_PNDT01000039.1, read as the reverse complement.
GAAGGTGATTATACTGTTGCTGCAAGTGTAAGTGATGAGGCAGGTAACAGCAGCACGGCGACAACAACGGGAAATATTGATTTAACCCCACCTTTGATTAGCATTAATGCTATTGCAGATACAAACGATCAAACTCCAGATATTTCCGGGGTCAGTCAAGGCTTATCAGCAGGTAGCAACGTTACTGTTACAGTGACAGACAGTACTGGTGCAGTACAGGTATTTAATACTATAACGGCGAGTGATGGTAGTTGGAGCGTATCGGTAGTAAATACACTCGCACAAGGGCAGTTTAATGTTATCGCTCAAACCCAAGATACGGCAGGCAATTCAGCACAAGATAGCGCAATAGGCAATGTTGATATCACTGCACCTATAATTAATATTGACGCTTTTGCAGATAGTAATGATACGACACCTGTAATTACAGGAACGGTATCAGGCGTTGATATTGGTAGCCCGATCACAGTTACAGTCGTAGACAATAACGGTGTTCAACAAATACTAACGGCAGTTGTAAACACAACTAATACTTGGCAAGTTGAGCTAACTACAGCCTTGGCTGAAGGTGAATTTACTATTACCGCAACAGTCAGTGATAATGCGGGTAATCAGGCCAGCGACACCAGTGATGGTTTAATTGATATAACTGCTCCACTCATAAATTTAGATACCTTGGTGGATTCGGCAGATGATACCCCCATTATTACAGGTCAAGTACAAGGTGTTGCTAATGGCACGCTGGTGGCTATTGTTGTGGTTGATGCTAATGGTGTGCAGCAAACATTTGCAACACAAACTTTAAATGATGGCAGCTTTGCGGTTGAGGTACCAAACAGTTTAGCACAAGGGCAATATTCAGTTGTGGCAACGGTTGCTGATACGGCTGGAAATCAAGCATCAGACTCTACTACGGGACTGATTGATCTCAGTTTATTATCAATAAACATAAATATTGTTGGTGAGACAAATGACACCACCCCAGAGCTGACAGGTAATACATTAAATGCTGCTGCTGGCGATCAAGTACAAGTTATTATTACGGATATTAATGGTCAAACCGAAACACTGTTAACTTCAGTTGATGCTAATGGTAATTGGTCTGTTACACCATCACTGGATTTAGCTGAAGGTGAGTTTAGCGTTACGGCGATGGTAACTGATAGTTTTGGTAATACAGCCAATGCAGCTATTACGGGTATTGTTGATACTACTGCACCGATAATATTAATAGACACTGTTGGGGATATTAATGACGCTACACCAGTGATTTCTGGAACCAGTCAAGGTGCGGCATCAGGCAGTATAGTTACAGTTGTTGTCACCGATTCACAAAACAATAGTCAAACCTATTCTGCTTCAACTGATGCCAATGGTAATTGGTCCTTTGCTGTAACAACTCCTGTTGCGATAGGTGAGTTTACTATCACAGCATCTGTAACAGACGTTGCTGGAAACACAGGAACAGATACTGAATTAGGTGCATTTGATAATACAAGTCCAGTATTAACGTTGGATTTTGATCAACTCACCAGTGATACAACCCCATTGATTAGCGGTACTAGTGATACTGATACTGGCAGCGTTGTAACAGTATTAGTAACGGATAGCAGTGGCATTACACAAACGCTGTTAGCCGTTGTAGGCGCTGATGGTAGCTGGTCTATTAGTCCTGATAACGCGCTATCTGATGGTGACTTTACTGTTACAGCAAGCGTTGCAGATACTTTCGGTAATCAAAGTACAGTGTCAGATACCGGGGTTGTTGATGCAACAGCACCAACATTAACTATTGATAATTTAGGTACAGTGAATGATACAACCCCAACAATCAGCGGCCAAACAAGCGAGCCCGTGGGCAGTGTTGTAAACTTGGTTGTAAATGATGGTGTAAATTCACAAAACTTGACCGCGATAGTAAATGGGGACGGTAGTTGGTCGGTGGAAGTGCCTACTGCATTGCAAAATGGCACTATTGCTGTTGTTGCTAATATTACTGATGCTGCGGGCAATCAGGCAACTGCAAATAGCAGTTTTATTTTAAATGATAATGCGCCGAGTCTGAGCATAGATGCAATTGCAGATAGTAATGATGTAACGCCAATTATTAGTGGCGCATCCGATGCGCCAGATGGCAGCATTATTACAGTGGTGATCACTGATAGTAATAACAGTAACCAAACTCTTACCACAACAGTCACTGCAGGTGTTTGGAGTGTTGAAGCACAAAATACGGTTGCAGAAGGGCAGTTTACTGTAGCAGCAAGCGTTACCGTTGATGGTTTAACAAGTGATGCGCAAGCTATCGGGGTAATCGATACCCAAGCTCCTGTTTTTGATATTGATCCACTGGCTGATACAAGCGATACCACACCTACCATCACCGGTAGCAGTGATGAAATTGGCGGTATTGTTACAATTGCTGTC
>NZ_PNDT01000381.1:0-273 GCF_005886375.1 Pseudoalteromonas sp. S1727 | reverse complement strand
CAATTTTTTCAGCTTTGTTGGGGGGGAGATACTCTCTTCTTCAGATGCAACAGCTTGGTAGCTTTGCCCATTAGAAGAGAATGCCCAAGTTGCTACAGCAACTAGCGCCATAGCCGCACCTAACAGCGTAATTGAATCTGCCATCAGGGTATTTAATGTATTAAAGTCTGTATTAATTTCGTTGATATTTGCATTCATTACCGTCGGTATCCACACACCTTTCCATCTAGACTTACTAATTATTAACTCTTTACTTGGCTGTCTAAGGCATTC
>NZ_PNDT01000380.1:0-355 GCF_005886375.1 Pseudoalteromonas sp. S1727 | reverse complement strand
CTGTTAATTTATTAAAATCAGAGCAGCAAAGTGAACAGTACCTTGATAAAAAGCGCCAAGGTTTATTGCCTGCGCTAGAGACACATCCATGCTAGTTGGCTCAATCAATGGCAATCTTAGCGTACCTTTATGAAACCGTCCCACAAATCCCGTTATTGTTTGGTCATGCGCGGCAAAAAGCGCAGATACGCAACCTATGTTACGCCATAGCGTGTGATATTCACCCTAATGATAACCTACGTGTACTGAAATATTTATTTAATGATTTAGGTGTTGATTATGAAGCTAAAAATGCCTTGTATCGTTACTGGGTTTAATTGTGTTTTTATTAGCTAGAGCGACTACTATATAGTGA
>NZ_PNDT01000379.1:0-262 GCF_005886375.1 Pseudoalteromonas sp. S1727 | reverse complement strand
GCGTAACGTAAACTGAGTGGATTGATTAAGCACCTACGTAATTATTTACAATACAAAGCTCAATGATTATTATGATAACACTAGCAATTATCGATAGTATTTATTTTGGGTTTCATTCTGTCAAAAATTAAAGTTTTATTAATAGAAGACGATAGTACGTTAAATAATTACCGCACCGAGTTTTTGGTTAAATCAGGTGACAACGTTGAGCTGGGAGATGCGGGTGTCCGAGGGTGACCATTAGCCCGTTCGCCACATCTGG
>NZ_PNDT01000378.1:0-278 GCF_005886375.1 Pseudoalteromonas sp. S1727 | reverse complement strand
CACCAGTGCAATTCTTAACAGATCGCAGCAACGACCTTGCTGACGAAGTTGAGCAACAGCAGTGCCAAGAACAGGCGCATACACGTGTATTTACTGCTGTAAAAACCTTAGACGAACGATCACAAGATATTGTTAGCGCTCGTTGGTTGTCTGATGAAAAAGCAACACTGCAAGAGCTTGCTGAAAAATACAGCGTATCAGCAGAGCGTGTTCGTAAGCTTGAGAAAACAGCGATGAAAAAGCTACAAACAGCAATGCGCTAATACCCGCTTTGCAAA
>NZ_PNDT01000377.1:0-239 GCF_005886375.1 Pseudoalteromonas sp. S1727 | reverse complement strand
AAGCTATTTATATTAGTTACAACAAGACGATTATTAAATATGAGTGCTTGGCTCGATTGATAAATTGTCATGTCGAAATTCTTAATCATGACTCTTTCTTGTACGTTGTAAACCGCTCTAGATTGGATGGCATGTTATCTGGAAGTATGCTGACGGAATGTTTTGCGCGCTTTAGAAAAAGCAGCATTTGCTGGAGTATTAATATAACCGTTCAATATATGCTCGATCCTTGCTTAACT
>NZ_PNDT01000376.1:0-240 GCF_005886375.1 Pseudoalteromonas sp. S1727 | reverse complement strand
ATTTAAAGCGATTATACAATGTAAGTGTGATTTATTATGTTAAAATTAGACATACAATAGCGTATAGGTACACCATGGAAAATTAGTGTGTTGGTACATCACGTACTTGCATTTCAGTCATAATAAGTATGAATGCAATATTTGCGGCCAATGATAGCCGAAAAAGTGCGATATAAAACTAAGGAAGCGCGTGATAGCCGTTTTAATGTTAGTATTAGCCTACTTACTAGGGGCGATTTC
>NZ_PNDT01000375.1:0-207 GCF_005886375.1 Pseudoalteromonas sp. S1727 | reverse complement strand
ATTTGATTGTTATTTTCACAATCCCCTTCAGATTGAACCAAACCACCACTGCCATAGCGGTTAACAACCTTAGTAAATGTATTGGTTTCAAAATCAATGGTACGCCAGTCTTGCTCAGGATCCGTTAACTCAGCAGTTCCACCTTCCAAGCCAGGGTCTTCACCTTCAACCAAGTTTTTCGTCTCTACTTAGCGAGTATTAATGCCA
>NZ_PNDT01000374.1:0-254 GCF_005886375.1 Pseudoalteromonas sp. S1727 | reverse complement strand
AATGGTTCGAGATTCGTTTTCTGAGTTTGAGCAACGTGGAGTAACACAAGATGAATTAGATTCAGTCAAAGCTCAATTTGAGTCAGGCGCTTTTTTTGGCTTACAAAGTGTAGCAGGGAAAGTTTCTCAGTTAGCTGCATTTGACACTTTTACAGGTAACCCTAATTTTATTCAGGATGATATTGCTGGCTACAATAGTGTTACGAAATCAGATGTGATGCGTGTTTTTAATCAATATGTGAATTGCAAAGCGG
>NZ_PNDT01000373.1:0-206 GCF_005886375.1 Pseudoalteromonas sp. S1727 | reverse complement strand
ATAACATTGACACTTAGATGATTCTTAAATAAAAAAGGCTGGACTTTTTATTTATGCAATCACCAGTTTTTGAGCTAATTTTAAAACCATCGCTATTTCGTTCATTTCAACTTTGGTCAATAAATGGTTTCTTTAATTGATTGAATAAAGCATCCATAGCCGAGTAACCTATCATGCCGATCACACCTAATATGGCGATACTTTTA
>NZ_PNDT01000372.1:0-268 GCF_005886375.1 Pseudoalteromonas sp. S1727 | reverse complement strand
GCTAAGCTGATTACTATGATTTAAAAGTACTTAGCACATCAGACGAACAACACGGTATTGTGCTGGCCAAACAGGCTATCGCTGAATCCCCTGATATGGTCATTGCTTGTGGTGGGGATGGTACAGTTGCAGAAGTTGCTAGTGTACTCGTTAATAGTGACTGCAAGCTCGGTATTATTCCTCTGTCAACGTCCAATGCGTTGGCACATGTATTAATGGGAATTAAGAGTAAGCATATCCCTGATTATATATGTTGTGAATTTATTAT
>NZ_PNDT01000038.1:0-66611 GCF_005886375.1 Pseudoalteromonas sp. S1727 | reverse complement strand
AAATAAAGCGCTAACTGCGTTATAAATTTTTCATGTACGACTGCATGGATGCAGGAGGTAGAGCAATGCAGGAGCAATTGCCGAGAACAACCACATGTCAAAATTTATGCCTTGTTATCACTCCATTTATCTGTCGCTATAAATGGTCAGTAACTTAGCACGATTGGTATCATTTCTTATCTAAAATTAAAAAATCGATGCATTAAAAAAGGCGCTACTTATAAAACATAAGTAGCGCCTTTTTGTATTTTTAGAATTTACTTGCGTTTATTCTGTTCGCGGGTAAGCCTAGCGTGTTCGCTTAATTCAGGTAAACCTAGCTTAGTGTAGCTTTTTTCCATCATTTCTAGTGCTTCATCTAAATAACTACTTTGTGAATAATGCTCAACAACATATTTTCCGCGATTAGCTGCAGCTAAATAAGCTTCACGCTCATAGTAATAATCAGCAACTTTTAGTTCGTAACGGGCCATTTTGTTAAGTAACCACACTAAACGTCTTTTAGCTTCAGGAGCATAGCCGCTATCTGGAAAGCGGTTGACTAAGGTTGATAAATCAGTAAAGGCTACCCGAGTACGATTAGCATCGCGGTCTGCTCGGTCAACACCAAAATATTCCTGAAAGGCATTTTCATCAGCTTTGATATTCACTAAACCACGCATGTAGTACATATAGTCTAAATCTTTGTGGTTTGGGTTTAAGCGAATGAAACGGTCAATGGTTGCTAATGCTTGCTCAGTATTACCAGCTTGGTAATGGGCGTATACTAGGTCCATTTGCACCTGCTTTGACATAGGGCCAAATGGGTAGCGCGAATCAATCGCACTTAAAAGCTCTATTGCTCGCGCATATAAGCCCGAATCAAGCGTTTTTTTAGCATCTTCATACAATGCTTGCGCTGATTTATTAGGAACGCGCTGGATATCTTCTTCATCAGGCGCTGACGAACATGCACCTAAACCAAGTAATGAAACTGTAAAAACAATGGCAAATGCACGTTTCCCTATTCTATTTATCATTTTATTTGTTACCTTCGATGTCTTCGGCTAGGCCAAGTGGGTAAAACCGAGTAAACTATGCTTATTATATAATGCTTTTATTAAAAGCGATTCTAACCCAGTCGAGCACAGCTTGCACTGGTAAATTGGGTAAAGTTACTAATGACAGAGCAAATTTCTCTTCAAGCCGATGTGCCAACTGAGTTAGGCGGTAAACGTCTAGACCAAGTATTAGCGCAATTGTTCCCGGATTATTCGCGTTCACGTATAAAAACGTGGATTTTAGATGATAAAATCACCGTCGATGGTGAAATTTTCAACACCCCAAGAGAAAAACTCTTTGGTGGTGAAGTTGTCAATGTTGAGACAAGTATTGAAGCACCACGTGAATACCTTGCACAAGATATCAAATTAAACATTGTTTATGAAGATGATGATATTTTAGTGATCAACAAGCCAATGGGATTAGTGGTACACCCGGGGGCAGGTAATCCTGATGGTACAGTGCTTAACGCCTTGCTACACCATTACCCTGATATCATTAATGTACCGCGTGCGGGTATTGTGCATCGCCTTGATAAAGACACCACAGGCTTAATGGTGGTTGCTAAAACGATTCAGGCACAAACGCACTTAGTTAAAGCACTGCAAAAGCGTGAAAATTTTACCCGTGAATATGAAGCAATTTGTAATGGCACCATGACCGCAGGTGGCATGGTTGAAAAGCCGATTGCTCGCCACCCTACACAACGTACTCATATGGCAGTGCATGAACAGGGCAAACCGGCAATTACGCATTTTCGTGTTGCTGAAAAATTCCGTGCTCATACGCGATTACGTCTGCGCCTAGAAACAGGGCGTACACATCAAATTCGTGTGCATATGGCCTATATTAATCACCCACTAATTGGCGATAAAGCCTATGGTGGGCGTCCGCGTCCTCCAAAAGGGGCGACACCAGAGTTATTCCAGATGTTACGTGAGTTTAATCGTCAAGCGCTTCACGCGGTTAAGTTAAGTATCGCGCACCCGATCACAGGTGAAATGATGACATGGCAAGCCCCAATACCTGATGACATGGTTGCTATGACTCACGTACTTCGTGAAGATACCAAAGCCAACCCAAATATTGATTTTTAATTGCTATGCTAACGCCTACATGGAACGCACCGGCTAACATTGGTGCACTCAGTACCACGCGAACAGGGGGGAGCTCTGTTGCACCTTTTGCGAGTTTGAATTTGGGGCTACATGTAGGCGATGATGAACAGGCGGTACTCGCAAACCGCGATCACTTAGCTCAGTATTTGCCTCAACCTCCAGTTTGGTTGAACCAAGTACACAGCGCTGATGTGGTGGTCGTTGATGCGCGATTTACTGCTGAGCTAATTAATGCTGACGCACTTTATACGCAATTACAAAATCGACCATTAGCAATTATGACTGCTGACTGTCTGCCAGTATTACTGACTTCAACATGCGGTACTGAAGTCGCGGCTATTCATGGTGGGTGGCGAGGCCTCAACTTGGGTATTATTGCCAATACTCTCGCGCACTTTAATGCGCCTGCGGAGCAAGTTATAGCTTGGCTGGGGCCTGCTATTGGCGCACAAAAGTTTGAAGTGGGCGCTGAGGTGAAAATGACATTTTGTGAGCAATCACTTACTCACGCAGCCGCGTTTACAGCGTTATCGAATGGTAAATATTTAGCTGATATTTACGCCATTGCCCGTCACCAGCTTAATCAGTTAGGTGTCAAACATATCAGTGGGGGTGAATATTGTACTGTTAGCCAGCCTGAACAATTCTTTTCCTATCGTCGTGATGGTCAAACGGGGCGTATGGCTTCTTTGATCTGGCGCAAGTAAGCGCAGAACAGGGGATTATATTTTCTTTTAAACCTTGATCAATTCTTCGAACATACCCATTAATTAAGCAATTAGTTTTTTTAATAGGTAACCCTTATGCGTTTAGATCGATTTACCAGTAAATTTCAATCTGCGCTCTCTGACGCTCAGTCATTAGCGCTTGGTCGCGACCATCAATTTATTGAGCCGGTACATTTAATGTACTCATTGTTACAGCAAAGTGGCTCAAGTGTCCGTGCGTTATTAGCACAAGCAGGTGTTAGTGCTGATGAACTTAACACTAAGTTGTCGCAAGAGATAGAAAAGCTGTTTAAAGTTGAAGGTGTTGGTGGCGACGTGCAGTTGTCAAATAACATGGTTTCACTAATTAATTTATGCGATAAGTACGCACAGAAGCGCAAAGATAAATATATCTCCAGTGAATTGTTTGTATTAGCCGCCTGTGAAGATAAAGGCCCATTAGGTGACATCTTCCGTGCTTTGAATGTGACCAGCACAAAAATTGAAGCGGCGATACACGCTATTCGCGGCGGTGAAAAAGTAGATGATCCCAATGCTGAAGAAACCCGCCAAGCACTTAAGAAGTTCACTATCGATTTAACGGAACGTGCAGAGCAGGGCAAGCTTGATCCTGTCATTGGTCGTGATGACGAAATTCGTCGTACGATCCAAGTATTACAACGGCGTACTAAAAATAATCCGGTGTTGATCGGTGAGCCTGGTGTGGGTAAAACCGCGATCGCCGAAGGGTTGGCGCAGCGTATTATAAATGGCGAAGTACCTGAAGGACTGAAAAATAAACGTGTGCTATCGCTGGATCTTGGAGCGCTGGTGGCAGGTGCTAAATACAGAGGTGAATTTGAAGAGCGCTTAAAAGCGGTGCTCAATGAGCTGGCCAAAGAAGAAGGCCAAGTGATTTTATTTATTGATGAAATTCATACTATGGTTGGTGCTGGTAAAAGTGATGGTGCAATGGATGCGGGTAATATGCTCAAGCCAGCCCTTGCCCGTGGTGAACTCCACTGTGTCGGCGCTACGACGTTAGATGAGTATCGTAAGTACATTGAAAAAGATGCTGCTTTAGAGCGTCGTTTTCAAAAAGTGCTCGTCGAAGAGCCATCAGTTGAAGATACCATCGCTATTTTACGTGGTTTAAAAGAGCGTTACGAGTTGCATCATTGTGTTGAGATCACCGATCCAGCTATTGTTGCAGCTGCGCATTTATCGCATCGCTATATCAGTGATCGTCAATTACCAGATAAAGCGATTGATCTCATTGATGAAGCGGGTTCGTCTATTCGCCTACAAATTGACTCAAAGCCTGAATCGCTAGATAAGTTAGAGCGCCGTATTATTCAGCTCAAACTCGAAGACAATGCATTAGCCAAAGAGAAAGACGACGCCAGTCAAAAGCGTCGTGCTGAAATGCAAGAGTTGATCACTGAACTTGAAGCTCAATATCGTGAGCTTGATGAAGTGTGGACAGCAGAAAAAGCCTCATTGCAAGGGACGCAAGTGATCAAAGCTGAGCTTGAACAGGCACGTTTGGACTTAGAAGTTGCTCGACGCGCCACAGACTTACAACGTATGTCTGAGCTGCAATATGGTCGTATTCCTGATTTGGAACGTAAACTTGATCTGGCATCACAAGCCGAAATGCAAGAAATGAGCTTATTGAAAAACCAAGTAGGTGAAGATGAAATTGCAGAGATACTGTCACGTTGGACAGGTATTCCAGTATCGAGGATGCTGCAAGGAGAGCGTGAAAAACTACTGCAAATGGAAGAGCACCTACACCATAAAGTAATAGGCCAAGACGAAGCCGTTGTTGCAGTGGCCAATGCTATTCGCCGTTCACGCGCAGGACTTGCCGATCCCAACCGCCCAATTGGCTCGTTTTTATTCTTAGGCCCAACCGGGGTTGGTAAAACAGAGTTAACCAAGGCGCTTGCAAGCTATATGTTTGACACCGAAAGTGCCATGGTGCGAATTGATATGTCTGAGTTTATGGAAAAACATTCAGTGGCACGCTTAGTGGGCGCTCCTCCTGGTTATGTGGGTTACGAGGAAGGCGGTTATTTAACCGAGGCAGTTCGTCGTCGCCCTTATTCAGTGATATTGTTAGATGAAATAGAAAAAGCTCATCCTGATGTGTTTAATATTTTACTGCAAGTATTGGATGATGGCCGACTAACAGATGGACAAGGACGCACCGTTGACTTTAAAAACACGGTGATCATTATGACCTCAAACTTAGGCTCAGATATTATTCAAGAGCAAACGGGTAATAATGACTATGCAGCGTTAAAAGAAAAAGTCATGGGTGTATTGGTTAATGAATTTAGGCCAGAGTTTATCAACCGTATTGATGAAACGGTGGTATTCCATCCATTGGCGAATGAACATATTAAAGAGATTGCCGATATTCAATTGAGTAAATTGCGTGAGCGATTAACAGAAATGGGGTATTTACTACAGATCAGTGATGCTGCTCTTGAGAAAATTGCCGCCAGTGGTTTTGATCCTGTTTATGGAGCGCGGCCATTGAAGCGTGCGATACAGCATACAATTGAAAATCCACTGTCGCAAAAACTGCTTGCAGGTGACTACAGTACCGGAGATATGATTGCTATTGATGCTGATGAAAATGGGCTAGTATTCTCATCACGTTAGTTCTAAGTTCGGCTTGAGCTTAACAATAAGCTCAAGCCAAATCTTGTTAGTACCGTAAATTATTAGATTTTAAAAGTCAGTAGAATATCATTTACTTTGCGTGACCCTTCAACCAAATGCGCTGCATCTTTTGCTACATTAAAGCTCAACGTTAAATTTTCGTCACTGTAACTTTTTATATGTGTGATATTGCTGCCGATCTCGGTGCTGACAGCTTGTTGTTGCTCAGCTGCTGCCGATATCTGCGTAGCAAGCTGTGATATTTCAGTAATTTGAGTAAAAATACTGTCTAGCTCTATCTGGGTATGGCCTGTTGTATTTACACATTCATCAGCTTGTGCTTTGGTATTTTTCATCACCGTTGACCAGCTAAACAAAGTATCCTGAATTTCTTTTATTGAACTGTGGATCTGTGCTGTTGCACGTTGAGTCCGCGATGATAAAGCCCGTACTTCATCAGCAACTACAGCAAAACCACGACCATGTTCGCCCGCTCTTGCAGCTTCTATGGCCGCATTGAGTGCCAGTAAGTTCGTTTGCTCGGCGATCCCTTCGATTTCAGTCATCACTTGGCCTATTTTATCCGCTTCAGTGGCAAGTGCTGTTGCTGTGGTTGCTGCTTGCTCAACTTGTAATGCAAGATCAGAGACCATAGCACTGTTATCTGCAATGTGAAGTTTAATGTCAGCGCAGCTCTGGTGAGTAATATTCACTTTTTCAGCGGTATGCTGAGTATTCCCTGATATTTCACCTATGGTTGCACTCATCTGCGACATTGCTGTGGCAATTTGACTTAGGCGTTGACCTTGCGCTGAAATACCCTTTTCAGTCAGAGTTGACTGTTGATCTAAGTTCGCTGCAATTGAGGTGAATGTAGACGTCGAATCTTTCACTCTTCCCAATACTGTACGAAGTTTAGCATTGAGCATTTGCTGGGTATATTCGCTAATACTAAATGGGTGATGGCCGACGTACACATAGCGAGATACAGAATCAAATTGTGCTTTTTGTTGTTTAAGTGCAGCAGGGGTAACAATTAATTCATCGTAGTTTAATAAGGCTATTAATAAACAAAACACACTAGCAATCAACGCTGCAGATACGGAAACAAACACGCCGAGTATTAATAAACCAACTAAAGCAATACAAGCCGCAGCCCCTTGTCGCAGTGCAACTTGTTCGCGCCAAGATGAAAGAGATTTACCCGCATTGATTTTTGCATAAAGACGTTGTGCTTGTTGTTTTTGCTGTTCGCTGGGTTTTGTGCGCACGGATTGATAACCAACGAGTTGGCCATGTTCAAAGATTGGTGTAACAAATGCATCAACCCAGTAGTAACGACCATCTTTACAAAGATTTTTAACCATGCCACGCCACGAGTGTCCTTGCTTGAGTTTTTCCCACAGCTCTTTAAATGCGGCTTTAGGCATATCAGGGTGGCGAACAATATTATGATTTTTACCAACGAGTTCTTCTAAACTGTAACCTGCAATAGTGCAAAACTCTTTGTTGGCGTAGGTGATTACTCCGCGCAAATCAGTTGTGGAGACGAGTTCCTGTTGTTGTGAAAAAGTCACTTCTTCGTTTAGTAATTGCTGACCCCGACGCATAGGTAGTCCTTGATACATACTTAATTGTTAGTTGTAATTATAAAGTTCATACAAATGTAAAGATAGCCGCAGCATAGTTATCGAGTACAAAACTAGTATTAAATAGCATTTTTATGATCTAAAACAAAGAAATGCGAGAAATCCTAATGAGCAATTTGATAATCGCTGAATAAATAAATAGATATCATCGGTCTAGTACCATGAATTGAGTATTGCTAGCTGTAGTTACAGGCAATGAAATCGCATCACTGTCGTGCAATTAAAGCAATTGTATATTAGCCCTTAGAATGGCAAGATTAGTAAACATTTGGGTATGGGCTAAGCTCCCGCAGCTAGTGTGCTTTTATAAATACACGGTGACCTTCATGGTAAATAGTGGCAAATTTCAGTTATGTCATTATTAAACCTTGAGTATTATCAATTTGCCCCCATAGACTTAGGATTAGGCCACGTGGCTCGAGGAAGCATTTTTGACAACACATGATTTAACTAAAGCGCTAACAGCGCTCGCCCCAGAACAGCATAAATACGCAATTAAAGGCATTCAACGTGGTATTGAAAGGGAAGCGTTAAGAATTCAACCAAATGGCACTATTTCGCAACAGGCTCACCCAAAAGGGGTTGGTTGCGCGTTAACGAATGGGCATATCACCACTGACTTTTCAGAGGCATTACTAGAGTTTATTACGCCTGTAAGTGACTCTGCCGAAGAAACGCTAAAACAGCTTCATGATTTGCAAAAATTTACTCTATCAAAAATGGGTGATGAATTATTATGGCCTATTAGTATGCCATGTTTTATTGAGCACCAGGATGATATTGCTTTAGCTCAATTTGGTGATTCTAATATTGGTCGAATGAAAACCCTTTACCGTGAAGGCCTTAAAAACCGTTATGGTAGTATGATGCAAGCAATTGCCGGTGTGCATTTTAATATCTCGTTTCCAAACTCTTTTTGGAAAAGTTTACAAACGATTAAAGGCGATACCGGATCATTACAAGACTTCATTTCATCAGGCTATTTAGGGTTGATCCGCAATTTTAAACGAGAGCTGTGGTTAATTAGTTATTTATTCGGCGCATCTCCGGCACTGTGTAATTCATTTTTACAAGGGCGCAGTACTGAACTGCCGTTTAAAAAGCTAGGTAAAGGCACACTTTATCTAGAAACTGGCACTGCGTTACGCTTAGGGAATTTAGGTTATACTAATAGTGCTCAATCCTCATTAAAAGTAATGTATAACTCACTAGAGGAATATGTTGCTGGCTTAAAAGCAGCAATCAACACACCGTCTGATATTTATCATCAACTCGCGGACTATAAAGATGCGCAGCCAAAGCAATTGAATAAAAATGTGCTGCAGATTGAAAATGAATTTTATTCACCAATTCGTCCTAAACGTAATGCTAATAGCGGTGAAACGCCAACAGATGCACTATTACGTGGTGGTATAGAATACATAGAAATTCGTGCGCTAGATGTCAATCCATTTGCAGCAACAGGGATAGATATTGAACAAATCCACTTTTTAGATGTGTTTTTGACTTATTGCTTGTTAAAAGATTCACCTGCAATGGACTGGGATTCTCAGCAACGTAGTACTGAAAATTTAGATACCGTTGTCAGTGATGGTCGAGCTGTGCAGGTGATGCTAAATCGCTCTGGTGAAACATGTAGTTTAGCGACTTGGGGCGCGGAAATTTTTACTCAGTTACAACATGTTGCTACGTATATGGACGAAGCGTATGGGGTAAGTTATTACAGTGAAACTATCACGCGATTAAGCCAATGGGTTGCTGATCCTGACTTAACTTACTCGGGTCGTTACGTAAAGCAGCTGAAAGAGTCAGGTGTTGATAATGGTTATTTTGCATTAGCGCTGGCAAAAAATTATCAGCAAAGTCATGAGACAACACCGTATCATGTGTATTCAGATAATTACTTAAACCAGCAAGCTGAGCAATCAATCGTCGCTGAACAAACCTTGAAAGCCGCTGATAATGTGACATTTAATGCTTTTTTAGATGCCTATTTTAAAGCGAAATAAAGCGGCAAAAAAAAAACGCAGCCCAAGTTGGCTGCGTAAAGATTCTTCAGGGATAAACAATGCTAAACTGCGCATTCATAAAGTAGGACTTACGCTTTTATAAAAAGTTCAGCGAGAATCAAAAAAAATGAAAAAAAGTTTAATAATTTTATCGCTGGGAGCTGCGTTAACAGGTTGCGCAACAGCCCCTCCAAAGCAACCTAATGATATATGTAAGATTTTTGAAGAAAAAAACGATTGGTATTATGATGCAAGAGACGCTCAAGATAAATGGGGATCGCCAAAGCATGTCCTCATGAGCATGATGTATCAAGAAAGTTCGTTTCGTCATGATGCAGCACCACCGATGGAATATTTTTTATGGATTATCCCCACAGGACGTGCCAGTTCAGCGTATGGATATTCGCAAGCAAAAACGCCAACCTGGTCTGACTATATCCGTGAAACCGGTAACAGCGGGGCAGATCGCGATGATTTTGATGATGCTATCGACTTTATGGCATGGTTTGTATATAAAACCAATAAAGTAAATGGCGTGTCAAAATGGGATGCCTATGCACAATACCTCAACTATCATGAAGGCTGGGGAGGCTATAAGCGTGGCACCTATAAAAAGAAACAATGGCTTATGAATGTAGCTAATAAGGTTAAAAATCGCGCGAGTCGCTATGGTGCTCAACTTAAAAAGTGTGAAGCAGATCTCGATAAAAGTTGGCTGGAAAGGTTATTTAGTTAACCTGTTACTCAATATTTAAAAAGCCCGCACTCATATGGCGGGCTTTTTAATGGTCGGTTCACTTTCCGGGAAACTGATGTATATGTACATCGCGTTGTGGGAATGGAATGGTGATATTTTCTTTATCGAAGGCAATTTTAACGCGTTCGTATAAACCAAAATACACCGGCCAGTAATTTTCAGAATCAACCCATGCCCAAACTAGCATGCCAATATGGCTATCGCCATGTTGACTCACGTGAACAACTGGCTGTTTATTTTCTTCTTTGAGCACTAAATCATAGTCATTTAATACACTCATAAGTACTGCACGCGCTTTAATTACATCGTCGCTGTAGCTTATACCAAACTCAATATCAACACGGCGAGTGGGCTCTGCGAACTTGTTTTTAACACAACCATTTGAAAGAGCACCATTTGGTATGATGATTTTTTCATTATCATAAGTCAGTAATACAGTAACAAAAATTTGAATTTCTACGACTTTGCCCATATAGCCTTGCGCTTCGATTACATCACCGACTTTAAATGGTTTGAAGAACAAGATCAGTACGCCACCTGCAAAGTTAGCTAAGCTTCCTTGCAATGCCATACCTACCGCTAAACCTGCAGCACCGAGCATGGCAATAAATGAGGTGGTTTCGATACCGATCATTGAGGCAACAGAGATCAGTAATAGAACTTTTAAAATGACAGAGATAAATGATACTAAAAAATGCGTTAAACCCGCTTCAAACTTCACACGTGCCATTGATTTTTCGGCCATATTTGAAATACGACCAATGAACCACCAACCAACAATTAACACAAAAATTGCCAGTAAAAATTTCGGACCATACAGCATCACTATTTCAATAGCTTTGGTGTAAATGGTTTCGATAGAAATATCTTCCATTAAGTTTCCCCATTAGAAATAAAAATTAGCAGTTATACCATAGTTTAATAGTTATGGCGTAAATGAGTAATAGCTGAGGAAAATTTAAGAAACTAGAAAATGGGGAGAGTAGAGTAGTGAGGTACTACTCTACTTTAAGACTTACACTTTGCGTTTATTTGCTTGGATACGAACCAATTTGATCATGTTTTCTTTTACTTCGACGACTTCTATTGGGTAGCCAGCGATACGTAAACTCAAATTTGTATCCGGAATATCTTCTAGGTATTCAACAATCAAACCACTTAATGTTTTTGGGCCATCGAGAGGGAATTCCCAATCCATTTCTTTATTAAGATCACGTACGTTAGCACCACCATCGACTAAGAAAGAGCCGTCATCTTGAGGCATAACTTCTTCGCTCGGCGTCCGTGTTTGTGTCGTGGTAAAGTCTCCGACTACTTCTTCAAGAATATCTTCTAAAGTTACCAGACCTTGTATGTCACCGTATTCGTCAACCACTAAGCCTATACGCTCTTTAGATTGTTGGAACTTAAACAGTTGTGTATTTAGTGAAGTTCCTTCAGGAATAAAGTAAATTTCACGTACGGCACGTAGTAATGACGGTTTATCAAATTGCTCTTTTGTTAATAAGCGAAGCGCATCACGCGAATGAATAAAGCCCACAGCATCGTCAATTTGGTCGCGGTATAAAAGCACGCGAGTATGTTGTGCGTGGGTAAGCTGTTTACTAATTAGCTTCCAGTCGTCGTTAATATCAATTGCCACGATTTCATTACGTGGGATCATAATATCTTCAACGGTAACTTGCTCTAAATCTAATATAGAGGTCAACATACTTTGGTGACGGGCAGGAATAAGTGCGCCTGATTCATTCAGCACGGTTTTTAATTCTTCTTTACTCATGCTGTGCTCATCTATTTGTGCGGCACTAATACCAAATAACCGTAATATACCGTTGGTCATCCAGTTAACAATAACCACCAACGGAAACATTATTTTCAGTAGCCCTTTGAGGATCACAGAGCTTGGGAAGGCCACTTTTTCAGGATAAAGAGCGGCTAAAGTCTTGGGTGTAACTTCTGCAAATATTAATACCACTAGGGTTAATACGCCTGTTGCAATGGCAATACCTAAATCACCATAGAGGCGAATACCTATAATAGTTGCGACCTGTGCAGCGGCAATGTTTACTAAGTTATTACCGATTAGGATGAGACCTATCAGTCTGTCAGGACGGCTCAACAATTTGTTGACACGCTTCGCTGCGCGATGGTTTTCTTTAGCAAGGTGACGTAAGCGGATTCTGTTAATTGACATTATGCCTGTTTCAGAACCAGAAAAATATGCAGAACAAAGTATGAGTATTCCAAGTATTATAAACAAAACACTTGTAGAGATGTCGTCCAAAGAAGGATCCTTTTTTATTTAACCAATGTGTATTAAGCGTGAGTGAGCAGTTTGAGTCAAGTTAAAACTTATTCAGGATCACTTCTTGTACAAACCGGCTACCAAAATAAGCCAACGTTAAAACAAAAGCGGCAGCCATAATAGCCAGTACCACGGGTTTTCCGCGCCAACCCTGTTTTAAATGACCAATTGTCACTGTTGCAAACATAGCCCAAGCAATTAATGATAAAATTGTTTTATGTATAAATTCATTGGCAAACATGCCATCAAGAAAAATAAACCCAGATAATAAAGCCAAAGTTAATAAGAGTGTACCAAGTGTGAGTAAATGATAGAGTTGACGTTCAACTACCATCAATGGGGGTAAATGACTACGCACTATAGCTAAGTCTTTGCGCTTTAAACGCTTGTCAATAAAGTAAAATTGTACGCCATACAAAGTCGCAATTATCAATACGCAGTATGCGAGCAATGAAAGTGAAATATGGGTAACTAACCCGATTTCGACATCAATACTTTGTAATAAAATATGATGTGGGATAAATAAGCTGGCTATAGTGAGTAAAGCTGCAAAGCCATAAACGACAGGCAGTAATAAGGTTGCAGGGAACTTAAGTGATACTGTTGTAACTGACACTACTATCACCCAGCAGGTCAACAGTGACACATTTACAATACTTAAATCTTGGCCGTCGGTGCGAAATACTGAATTTACCAGTAATAGCATGTGCGCTAGAATCGCCACAGTACTGAGAATAATAGTCAGCTTTTGGCTCGGCCCTTGCTGGTGAAATAACCGAGATAGTACGTGAGACGTTGCTAAGATATAAAATAAACTGGCAATAATAGTTAAACTAATAATCAGCATAGTGCTTGGGCCACTCAATTTGAGTCAAATATTCCTTGTTAGAGTAAAGGCATTGTATTTTATAGCAAGGCAAATGCATAGAGTTTGTAAAAAGAAACTCAAACAGCGCACTTGAACACTGTATTGTGCGCCACCATTTGCGGTATACTGCTTTTAATTAAAATTTTAATAATACTGATTATATGAAATCAACGTTATTTTTTAGTAAGTATTAACTTAATAACGATAACCTTGATTGGAAAATTGGTATATCACGTTTGATCGGAACCTTTACATGTTTGAGAACCTCCAAGAACGATTAGGTAAAACCTTAAAAAATATTAGCGGCCGTGGGCGCCTTACTGAAGATAATATCAAAGATACGCTACGTGAAGTACGTATGGCTTTTTTAGAGGCTGACGTTGCGCTACCCGTCGTTCGTGAGTTTGTGAAACAAGTTAAAGAACGTGCTGTGGGTGTTGAAGTCACTAAAAGCTTAAGCCCAGGGCAAGTGTTCATAAAAATTGTTCGTGAAGAACTTGAAAAAGCAATGGGTGAAGCGAATGAAGAGCTAAACCTAAACGCACAACCGCCAGCAGTTGTTATGATGGCAGGCTTACAAGGTGCAGGTAAAACCACCAGCGTCGGTAAGTTAGCTAAATTCTTAAAAGAGCGTAAGAAAAAGTCAGTACTAGTTGTTAGTGCCGATGTTTATCGCCCCGCTGCAATAAAACAGTTAGAAACGCTGGCTAACGAAGTTGGTGTAGACTTTTTCCCAAGTGATATTTCCCAAAAGCCGGTTGATATTGCTAATGCGGCTATCTCTCATGCGAAAAAGAAATTTATCGATGTGGTACTTGTCGATACCGCAGGTCGTTTGCACGTTGATAGCGATATGATGGATGAAATCAAAGCGTTACACAGTGCTATTACGCCAATCGAAACCTTATTTGTAGTTGATGCAATGACAGGTCAAGATGCGGCGAATACAGCTAAAGCGTTTGATGAAGCATTGCCGCTTACGGGTGTTATTTTAACTAAAACCGATGGTGATGCGCGCGGTGGTGCGGCATTATCTATTCGCCATATCACGGGTAAACCAATTAAATTTATGGGTGTGGGGGAGCGTACTGATGCCCTTGAGCCTTTTCATCCTGACCGTATTGCTTCACGTATTTTAGGTATGGGTGATGTACTTTCATTGATCGAAGAAGTCGAGATGAAAGTAGATAAAGAAAAAGCGGCCAAAGTAGCTGAAAAAGTATTTAAAGGTGATGGCTTTACCCTTGATGATTTTGCTGAACAATTAAAGCAAATGAAAAACATGGGCGGCATGATGTCGATGCTTGATAAGCTGCCGGGTATGCAAAACTTACCAGATGCAGTAAAAGGGCAAATGGGTGATAAAACATTTATTCAAATGGAAGCAATCATCAGCTCAATGACTAAACAAGAGCGTGCTCGCCCTGAAATCATCAAAGGTTCTCGTAAAAAACGTATTGCAGCAGGCTCTGGTACACAAGTGCAAGAGATCAATAAATTGCTAAAACAATTTACCCAAATGCAAAAGATGATGAAAAAAATGAAAGGTAAAGGTGGCATGATGAAAATGATGCGTGGAATGAAAGGCATGTTACCACCGGGAATGATGGGCGGTGGCGGTCCTAAATTTTAAGCTTTTGGCTAAAGTTTGATGTATTCGTCATTTAGTTAATGAAAAAGGGGGCAAATAGCCTCTTTTTTTGTAGATAAATTATGCACTGAAAGGGCTTTATACTCTGATTTAACGCGTAGATCATAGTTTAATCAACTTAACACTCATTTCACGTCACTTCTTACTTGCATTGTTGCTAAAAACTCGTACAATTCCCCAGCTCCCCATACTGGGGAGTAAATCTTATTAATGAAAACAGTCAATCTATTTAGAGGACGGTATGGTAACTATTCGTTTGCAACGTGGTGGCGCTAAAAAACGCCCTTTCTATCAAATTGTGGTTGCGGATAGCCGTTTCTCGCGTGACGGTCGCTTCATCGAGAAAGTAGGCTTTTTTAACCCAATTGCTAGTGGTCAAGAAGAAAAAGTACGTTTAGATTTATCTCGTGTAGAACACTGGGTAGGTCAGGGCGCATCTCTTTCAGATCGCGTAAGTAAGTTAGTAAAAGACGCTCGTAAAGCGGCTTAATAGGCGTAAGTGTAACCATGAGTCAAGAGAACACCTCATCAATAATTGTCGTAGGAAAGCTCGGCGCCCCGTATGGTATAAAGGGCTGGCTTAAGGTACATTCATTTACTGATGATCCCCAAGGGATCTTCGATTTCAGCCCGTGGTTGATAGGGCAACAAGGTAAATGGCAGGCTTTAGAAGTGGTCGACTGGCGTCGCCACAACAAAGGCTTTATCGCCAAGTTTGCGCAAGTAAACGACAGAGACCAAGCAATGGCGTATACCAATGTGGAAGTATCTGTAGATTCAGCGCAGCTACCAGAATTACCGCAAGGTGAATTCTATTGGCGAGATCTCATTGGCATGTCGGTTGTAACTGATAAAGGTTATAACTTAGGCATAGTTGATGACCTGATGGAGACAGGTTCAAATGACGTATTAGTTGTGAAAGCAAATAATAAAGATGCATTTGGACAAGCAGAACGTTTAATTCCATTTTTAACTGATTCAGTTATAAAAGAAGTTAAACATGATGCAAGAGAAATTACCGTAGACTGGGATCCAGGCTTTTAATGAGTCAAACGAGTTCGTTGTGGGTAGGGGTAATTAGCCTTTTCCCGGACATGTTTGATGCCATTACACAGCAAGGTGTAACTGGTCGCGCAGTAAAAAATGGGTTAATTGATTTTAACTGCTGGAACCCGCGGGACTATGCGACTGATAAGCATAGAACAGTGGATGATCGTCCTTACGGGGGCGGTCCAGGTATGTTAATGATGGTTGAACCATTGAAGCAAGCCATTCTTGACGCTAAAGCAGCGGCAGGTGATGGTGCAAAAGTAATTTATATGTCCCCGCAAGGGCGCAAATTAGATCAGCAAGGGGCGAGCGAACTCGCAAACTCTAAAAAACTGATTTTAATTGCCGGTCGCTATGAAGGTATAGACGAGAGAATAATAGAATCATATGTTGACGAAGAATGGTCAATTGGTGATTTTATTTTGAGTGGTGGTGAACTACCTGCCATGACATTAATTGACGCAGTAGCGCGATTAGTGCCAGGTGTATTAGGACACAACCAATCAGCGGAGCAAGACTCATTTTCGGATGGCTTGCTAGATTGTCCTCATTATACTCGGCCAGAAACATTGGACGACAAACAGGTTCCTGCTGTATTACTCAGTGGTAACCACCAAGAGATAGCTAAATGGCGGCAAATGCAGTCATTAGGCAGAACTTGGCTTAGGCGTCCTGACTTGTTGCATAACCTAGCTCTGACTGAGGAGCAAGCGGTATTACTCGCGAAATTTCAGCAAGAGTACCAAAAAGCTTGTGGCTAGAAGACAGTTACACCTAGGAAAGTGAGAAACATAATGGCAAAAGTAAACCAAAATATTATTAAAGCGCTTGAAGATGAGCAGCTTAAAACAGACGTACCTGCATTTGGCCCTGGTGATACAGTGGTTGTACAGGTAAAAGTAAAAGAAGGTGCTAAAGAGCGTCTACAGGCCTTTGAAGGTGTTGTAATCGCTAAGCGTAATCGTGGTCTTCACTCAGCATTCACAGTTCGTAAAATCTCGAACGGTGAAGGTGTTGAGCGTGTATTCCAAACGCACAGCCCTCTTATCGATAGCGTAGCAGTTAAGCGTCGCGGTGCAGTACGCCGTGCGAAACTTTACTATCTACGTGAGCGTTCTGGTAAATCTGCACGTATTAGAGAAAAACTTAACTAATACGCGCTGTTTAGCAACGCAAAAAAAACGGGTTGCAGCCTTCGGGTTGCAACCCGTTTTGGTTTTTATAGCAAAATAAGCCCGCTAAAAAATATTATACCAATCGTGTTAAGTTACTGACCATTTATAGCGACAGATAAATGAAGTGATAACAAGGCATAAATTTTGACATGTAGTTGTTCTACATGAAAAATTTATAACGCAGTTAGCGCTTTATTTAGCCCGCTAGAATGGTTAAATATTTAAGTCGATTGGTATTACTCATAAATCAAATTCACTCGCCAACTTATAACTTACGGCTTATAACTTAAACCTTATAACTTAAGGCTTAGCGCTTAAAGCTTAAACACTTATTCTTTTCCCTATTTAGCCTTTTAACAGCCTACTGATCCTGTTAGTATTTATCGTATTAATAAGTTTACTTTTATGTAAATTTTAGTGTACGAAATTGCAGTTCTAAGGTGGTAGTCGCGTGGCGGATATAAAAGAGTTAGATAAGTTAAGAGAAGGCATTGATGAATGCGATGCCCAGTTGGTTGCATTACTAGCTAGGCGTAATAATATTACTGAACAAATTGGCGCAATCAAACAACAAACCGGTGCGCCGCTGCATGCGCCTGACCGTGAAGCGAGTTTATTAGCAGCCCGTCGCCAAGAAGCATTAAATCAAGGGGTTAACCCTGAACTAGTCGAAGATATTCTGCGCCGGATGATGCGCGAAGCATACCAAAATCAACAAGCTAAACTTGCCTGTAGTGCACCGCAATTGTCACCTATTGTTATAGTCGGTGGCCAAGGTGCAATGGGGCAGTTGTTTGCTCAGCAATTTATTCGCTCAGGGTATGAAGTTAGGATTCTCGACAAAGAACAGCAAAGTAACGCTCAAGCAATCTTAGCAGGTGCAAAACTGGTGATGATCAGTGTGCCTATCAATGCCTTAGAAGCCGTAGTTACTGCCTTACCTAAACTCGATGATGATTGTTTGTTGGTTGATATCACATCGGTTAAGCAAGCACCATTAAATGTATTAAAAGCGGTGCATAATGGTCCTGTGGTTGGCTTACACCCGATGTTTGGCCCTGATATCTCTCATTGGGTAAAGCAGACCGTGGTAGTGTGTGAAGGGCGTAACCATGAAGTTGCACAAGGGTTATTGTCGCAATTACAAGTATGGGGCTGCCAGTTAGTTGAGTTAGATGCTAAAAAGCACGACGAAGCAATGCAAATAATCCAAGTGATGCGCCATTTAACCACCTTTGTGTATGGCCAATTTTTAGCTAAACAAAGCCACACTCTTGAAGAGTTACGTAGTTGTTCGTCGCCTATCTACCAGTTAGAGCTGATGATGGTGGGCCGCTTGTTTGCACAATCGCCAGAGCTTTATTCTGACATTATGCTAGCGCAATTTGATAATGTTGAACCTTTGCTTGCGCAATACCAAGAAACCTTTGCTAGTACATTAACAAAATTAAAAGCGGGCGATAAAGCGGCTTTAATTGATGCCTTTGCTGATGCGAAAGAATACTTCTCAGATTCCACCGCGCATTTCTTAACGCAAAGCCGTAGTTTATTAAATAAAGCCAATGATGCTAAAGTACTTGATTAATAAAGCACTAACATTCAATAGATAACAAAAAGGGCCATAATGGCCCTTTTGCTTTAGTTAGCGTTTAACTTTCTACACTGACGGCTTGCAGTGATTCGCTTTGATAACAACCCAATACGCGTACATACTGAGTATGCTCTTTTAGCTCTTCTAACGCGTGTTTAACGTGACTATCGACAAGGTTCGCTTCTAAATCAACATAAAACACTTCTTCCCATGGATTACCAGGTACAGGGCGTGACTCTAATTTAACTAAGTTAATATTATGGTGTTTAAAAATCATCAGTGCATCAGCAAGCGAACCCGCTTGTTGTTTAGTGGCCATAATTAAACTGGTTTTGGTTGGAATTTGTTTTGAGACATGTAACGGTTTACGGGCAACGATAATAAAGCGGCTGTGGTTTTCACGTTGATTAGCCAAGCCAGATTTTATCACTTCTAGCCCGACATTTTTCCCCGCTTGTGCAGAGCCAATTGCCGCGCTGTTAGGGGTATCTAGGGCTGATTGTAGGGCGCTTGAGGTTGAGTCGCAGGTTTCATGTTGAATATCACCTAAGCCTTGTAAAAAGCGGCTGCATTGTGCGAATGGCTGTGGGTGAGCAAAAATTTTACTAATTTGGCTAAGCTCAGTATCTGGGGTCGCAAGTAAACAGTGCTCAACGCTGTGAGTTACTTCACCAACGATTGAGACTTGTGCGTGTTGTAGTAAATCAAACACTTCGTTAATACTACCTGAGCTGGTGTTTTCAATCGGTAATAACCCAAAGTCAGCTTGGCCATTTTCAACCTTGCCGGTGATCTGCTCAAAGCTAGAGCAGCCCATCTCAACAAGTTTACCTGGGCGACGGCTAAAGTATTTATGGCAAGCAAGTTGACTATATGAACCTTGGCCACCTAAGTATGCCACGCGATGCGTTTCACTCATGATATCAGGATTTAAGTTCTTTTGCAGCATGGCCTGCTGATTAAGTACTGAATCTTCTAAGATTGTTTGAAAGACATTATTCACATAATAGGCGTCTAAGCCAAGTGATTTGCCGTAACCAATTAGTTTCTCAAGTAACGCCAGCTCACGGGCTTCATCGCGTATAGGTTTGTTATTAGCAATTTTATACTCTACGACACCATGGCTAATTCTGCGGCGTTTTGCCAATAAAACCAACAAGTCAGAGTCGATTTCATTTATATCGTGTCTGAGTGAATTTAGTACATCGTTTGTCATTTTTGGGTTCCTCATTCCAAAAAATTACCTTTTGGGTAATAAAAACAAAAAAGCCTCCCAGTTGGGAGGCTTTGCTATTCGGTAGATTTAATCTCGCAAACAGGTAAGCCTCTTCTATCTAAAGAAGCTAAAAAACGAAAAGTGTAATTGCGAAAATTTTGTATTCATGGTCTTAATGTATGAAGAGTGGGCTATAAAGTCAACACTCCAGCGGGTTTTATCACCACCAAAGTGTGGTTTATTTTAGATATTGGTTTTTTTCTGTGATATTAACGAAAAATTTATAAATCTAAATTGGTATCTGGTATATTTCGGTAGGTGGATTTAAATAAGAATAATTATTAAAAAAGAAGGTTGCCTTGTGGTGTATAGACGCCCACCATCACGTTTTGGTGTAAACTCGTTGAGTATGAAGCTCTCGTTATTAATTTCAGCTATTTGTTTAATTGCTGGGATTTGTGCTGCAGTGTTGATGCTCAAATCAGAAGAAAAACAGCTGATATTTGAAGAGCATGAAATGCTCAAACACTCTAGTGAGCGATTGATCCGTCAATTTAATAATTTAGTGAAAACTAAAATTAATATTGCCGAGCAAGCGAATAATGTTGTCTCTAGCCAGTTGCTTTATAACTCATCGCAATTGATAAGCAATCAGAGCGCACAGCTGACTTTTGACTCTGATGGCAGTATTCGTAGTGCCTCGGAAGATGGGTTATCTGCAGCGTTTATGCCGCAAGATAAATACTCACCTTTTTATAAAAAACTGATTAATGACTCAGAGTCACTGTGGAAAATTGTTGCACCTACGTTGATCCAAGATTTCTTTAACTTTTACCTAATCACGAAAGATAATTTTATTCGTATCGCCCCACCTAATTGGGCATTGAATGTAGCAGGTTCTCATCAATTTATTGATAGCCAAAGTTTTAATTACGCAAAAGAAGCATTGAACCCAACTCGTGCAGCGGTGTGGTCTAAAGTGTATTACGATAAAATTTGGCATAAGTGGGTGGTGAGTGTACTTGTGCCAATTTACCTTGAAAATAAATTTTTAGGGGTGACGGGCAGTGATCTAGCACTCGATACGCTTATTTCCCAATTGCCAATTGGCGATAATGAGCAGCACTTATTTGTTTTTGATAGTCAAGGGCAATTACTCGCTCATCCAAACTTAAATAAAAATCTTTACGAAACCTATGGGCAAGCAGGTAAACCATTGCGTACGGCTGATTTTCTAAATAGTGATTTGCAAGAACTCATTAATCAAACCATAAAAATGCATTTACCAGAATACGCGGACTCCTTTGTGCAAGAAGGGGAAACCCATATTATTAATATTCGTAAAGTTGAACATTTAGACTGGTATATCGGCATTTACAAAAAACGCTCCTCGGCACTTTCAGCGCTTGAAGAACTCAAAGTGAAGTTTTTTGGGTTGTTTATTCTGTACGCTATTTTGGTCGCGCTGTTATTACACCAAGCCTTGTATCAATTGGTGTTACGCAGGATCCATTCACTGGTACATGCCGTAACTAATTTCGGTAAAGGGCATTTGCAGATAGAGTTTCCAAAAGAGAATAAAGATGAAATAGGTACTCTAAATGGCTCTTTTCGAGATATGGCGATTGAAATCCGTAAGCTGATCGATGGGTTAAATCAGCGTATTACTGAAAAAGAAATTGCCGAAAAAGCAGCTAACCGATTATCAAAAGCGGTCGCTTTCTCAGGAACCGGGGTAGTGATCACAGATCAAAACTTTGTCATTGAATATGTTAATCCAAAAATGTTAGAGATGACAGGGTTTGATGAAAGCCACTTTATGGAGTCGCCATTACTAAGCATTATTGCCACAGAAATGGCTATTTTAGTCGATGATATCGATATAGATCTGCGTAGTCGAAATTACTGGCGTGGTGATACTTTGATCCAAGGCTTAGATAAAAAACCTATTTGGGTCTCGTTGAGCATTTCGCCGATCCGTGAAGACGGTGGAAATATCAGTAGCTACGTTGCATCTGCACAAGATATTTCGTTTGTTAAAGAAAGCCAGCGGAAAATGGAACAATTGGCTTACTTTGATACTTTAACTGGGCTTGCTAATCGTACCTTTTTTAGAATGCAATTACGTAAATCAATGGCGCTTGCCGAACGTGGTCATTATGCGTTTGCTTTATTCTACTTTGACTTAGATGAGTTTAAGCGGATAAATGATACGCTTGGACATGATGCTGGTGATCAGTTATTGATTGAAGTGGCAAATCGATTGAAAAAACGCCTCCGTGCTGAAGATACCATTGCTAGGTTAGGTGGCGATGAATTTGCTGTGCTACTGAGCGGGATCGAACGCCAAGAGCATGCGATGGAAGTGGCTAATACTATTCAGCAAACCTTAAATGTGCCAATAATGCTTGGTAATAACGAAGTAATTATTAGTGCCAGTATTGGCATCACAATGGCTCCTTACGATAGCAAAGAAGAAGATCAGCTGTTAAAACATGCTGATTTGGCAATGTATGAGGCAAAAGCAAAAGGACGCAATACCTATCACTTTTACAGCCAAGAGCTTAATGCCGCTGCAAATGAGCGCCTGTTTATTGAAAATGAACTTCGTGTCGCCATCAAAGCGAAGCAGTTTATTATTTACTACCAACCACAAGTTGATAGTCGTACTCAGCAGGTTGTGGGCTACGAAGCCTTGATCCGTTGGTTCCACCCAACGGAAGGAATGATCCCACCAACTAAATTTATTCCTATCGCTGAAGCAACTGGTTTGATTGTTGAACTAGGGGCGTGGGTATTACAAGAAGCGTGTGAGTTTGCGGCTCGGTTGGCGATGCAAGGGCGTGAGAATAATATTTCTATTAATCTATCCGCTCGACAGTTCAAAGACGCCAAGTTAGTGCCGCTATTGGCATCGATTATCAAGAAAACCAAAGTGCCAGCTAAATGCTTACATTTAGAGCTAACTGAGAGCATGTTAATGGGTAATGTAGAAGCCGCTATTTCGCAGTTACATCAACTCAAAACGCTTGGCGTATCTATTTCTATTGATGACTTTGGCACAGGTTATTCGTCACTAAGTTACTTAAAGCGTTTTCCTGTGGATATTTTAAAAGTAGACCGCTCGTTTGTTAAAGATATACCCGATGATCCAAATGATATGGAGATCACCGCAGCAATTATAGCGATGGCGCAAAAATTAAAATTGAATGTGGTAGCAGAAGGGGTAGAAACCATAGAGCAAGTGGAGTTTTTACAAAACAATAACTGTTTTATTGTACAAGGTTATTATTACAGCGCGCCGATCCCCGAGAGTGAGTTATCAAACTTGTTTGAAAAACTTAATGAACGGGCTGGATCTTAGTTATTATTTCGCTTTAGTTGGAATTATAGAAAGGCACCCTTAGGTGCCTTTTGCGTGGTGCTAATTAAACTCAACCAATCGCTGGGATCACACCGGCCATTTGCAGACCCTGAGCACTGATTATAAGCACGCCACATAAAGCCGCAATGGCTAAGCCAAGATTGCCACCACGCACCGCATAGCCGCTTTTATCACGACTGGTGCGTTGCTTGTAAACCATTGCAACGGGTAAAAATACAGCCAAGACAACCAAAGCGATAGCTGCATAGCCAAGGGCCATAATAAAGCCTTGTGGATAAAACAGTGCAAACCCTAACGGTGGGATAAAAGTGATTAGCGCCGTTTTGATACGATCTTTATTACCATCGCCTTTTTTAAACGCGTCAGCAAAAAAATCAAATAACCCTAAGCTTACACCCAAAAATGAGGTTGCTAGCGCTAAGTCTGCAAATAGATTAACCGCAGTGGCGACCGCTGAGTTGTTTGCAATATTGGCAATGCTTGCGACAAAGCCTGGCAAGCCAGAACTTTTTAGTAACTCAGCTTGGCTCATCATCCCTTGGCTAATTAATTGCCAAAAAATATAAATAACTAAGGGCAGGGCTGCACCGGTGATCATCACCCGACGCAGCGTTTTTATATCAAGGCCTACGTATTTAACGATGGATGGAATAGAACCATGAAAACCAAACGAGGTAAATACCACTGGAATGGCTGATAAAATAAGCCCTTGTTCAATAGGCATTTCTAATAAGTGTTGGCCATGAACATAGGGAGTTAACATATAAAATAAACTCGCCAATACCAAGATTTTAATACTAAACAGCACGCGGTTTAATTTATCGACTTTGCTGGTGCCCAAAGTAACAACGGTACCTATTACAATCGCTAAAATAATCGAACCCATTTGCGGTGCAATATTGAGATTAAAACCGTTGTTTATTTTTTCTTGTAGTTGTGCGCCGCCGCCGGCAATGTAAGCTGCACACAGTGCATAGAACAAAAACATCACTGAAAAATTAGCGACGTATTGACCGCGCTTACCAAGCCATGATTTTGCTAATGTATTGAGCGTGGCATCGCGATCAGCATGTTGATGAAGCTCAAGCATTAATAATGCGGTATAAGTCATTAACGCCCAAGTTGAAATAATTAACGCTAATGCAGTGGTAAAACCAAGCCCTGCAGAGGCAATGGGTAATGCCAACATACCTGCGCCGATAGTTGTACCTGCAACAATTAACATGCTGCCTATTGTTTTATTTTTAAGCACTTTTTGCCCCTAAAACTTCGTGAGAGGCAGGCAAGATATAACTAGTTGGCACAAACTTAAATACTTTTGTTATAAATCAAAGAAATTAAATGTAACTTATGATTTACAAGCGAACCTTATCAAAGCAGTATTTAGCAAAAAAGCCATTGGATGTGTTGACTTATTGTGCAGTTCTGCTATTTCTATAGATTCATTTTATTATTAAGAATTCTATTTATATGCAACATATGAACCGAGCCCTAACAATGCGCCCATGGCTGAATCTATCAGTTGTGCGTCCATTGCTGCGCTGCGGTTAAGTTGTTTTTTACTAACCGCGATTTCAAAGCGGTTAGTGTTGTATTCCTTCCTCTTTGTTATTGCCGCCTTGCTAAAGGAATAAGCGTGTGAGCGTCAAAGTATCGTATTTTTTAATGGTGTTAATTTGGTCAACAACCCCGCTGGGCATTGTTTGGAGCAGTGAGTCGGTCTCGCCTACACTTGCCGTGTTATTGCGTATGTCGATAGGTTTAGTATTAGCGGCATTGGTTGTCGCAATAGCGAATATTCGTATTCCTTGGCATCGTCGCGCGTGTTTTTTGTATGGCTATTCGAGTATAGGTATTTATGGCGGCATGCTATTGAGTTACATGGCTGCTAAAACGGTTCCTTCAGGGCTTATCTCTTTAATGTTTGGTTTGGCGCCTATTCTATCGGGGCTATTAGCACAGCGACTGCTGAATGAGCCTAAATTTAGTGCATTGAAGCTAATTGCCTTGGCGTTTGCATTGTTGGGGCTATTTTTGGTCAGTGAAAAACACATGCAAGGCTCATTAATGCAATTGCATGGTTTGCTCTACGTATTCATGGCTGTGTGTTTTTTTAGTTTGAGCGGCGTAATGATCAAACGAGTAAAAATTGCAATTCACCCAATGGCAACTACATTTGGCGCATTAGTATTTGTCACTCCGCTATTTTTTATTACTTGGTGGCTGGTCGATGGCGAGCTTAACAGCAATGCGTGGAGTGCCAAATCGTTATGGTCAATTGGCTATTTAGGCGTATTTGGTTCACTTATTGGGGCATTGGCTTATTTTCATGTGTTACAAAAATTACCGGCAAGTACCGTTGCTTTAACGACCTTGATCACCCCCAGCTTTGCAATAGGCTTAGGTGCCTGGCTGAATAATGAAGCGATTGATCGGCAGTTGTTAGTCGGCGCGAGTATTATTTTATTGAGTTTAGCTGTATTTCAGTTTGGTGATGGTTGGATAATGAAAAGGGCGAAGTGTAGCAAACTTACCCATTGATCTTATTAAAAATGTAGCCTGAAGTGTTAGCTACATTTTTTCTATTTGGATCACTAAGCGACGGTTTTTATTGCGCCCTAATATATTGTCATTAGTTGCTACATGGCGTTTTTCACCAAAACCTTCGGTTTCAACTTTACTTTCATCAATACCTAGGCTCACCATGTATTCTTTAATTGCTAGAGCTCGTTTTTTAGAAAGCTCTAAGTTATTCCAGCGTCCGCCGTAGCTATCGGTGTATGACGCGATTGAAATCGCGGCAATACTGGTGTCGTATTTTAAGTATTCGGCTATTTTATCTAAGCGTTGCTGCGATGATTTAGTTAACTTACTAGTATTAGGTTGATAATTCATTACTGTGAATGAAATATCTTCAAAACTGTATGGCAACAGGGCATCACGGCATTGTAGAAATGCCCAGTAGGCTTGTTTAAAGTTAATACTCGATAAGCCTACGGCAATTTTATCGGCACTATTTTGCCAGTCTTGGTAATAAAATGTTGGTTGATAGCCTTTTTCCAGCTCAGTCAACATTTCCCATGCGGTATGATTACCAAGTTCACCGTCAAACTTGCGAAGTAATTTCATATTAGCAAGATCGCGGGCAGGTAAGCCCGCTCGCCAAGGTGGTGGCACCGCTTTTAAACCAGCAATACTATAATTATCAGGGCGTACAACCATATCTAAGTTAAATAATACGTCTTTGTTTTTACTGGCAGTGGCACTAAAAATAGCTTCACCGTAATAGGGAACTTCATGATTTAACTGACATTGTAAACGAGTTGTTGTTACCACTTGCCATTGGGAGTTGTCTGCTGTGGCCGTGTATTGGCGCATAGCACCATTGGCGCTATAAGGTAATAGACCAATTACAGTGAGGCTTATAGATAACAATGATAACTTCACCACGAAATTCTCCAACAGGGTTTACTCTAATCAAACGAAGCATAGCCAATTAATTGACGAGCTAAGCACTAAAAATATTTAGTAACTGCAATTGTGACGCTAATTTAAATGAAAGCAATTTATATGCCTACAATTTATAAAATAATTAATCCTGAAATGGCCTAGCCTAAAGGGCATCAACTTTGTCATAATAACCAGCTAATACTTGCAAACCTAGAATACTATGGCAAATACTGAACAAACTCTTTTCGCAAAACGCTTTCGTGGCTTTTTTCCGGTGGTTATTGATGTTGAAACAGCGGGCTTTAATAAAGCAACCGATGCGCTGTTAGAAATTGCGGTGTCAGTATTAAAAATGGACGAGGATGGCTTACTCAGTATCGATCATACCGTACACTTTCATGTTGAGCCTTTTGAGGGGGCAAACATTGAGCAAGCAGCCATTGATTTTAATGGTATAGATCCTTTTTCACCACTGCGTGGCGCAGTTTCTGAAGAGGAAGCGATCAAAGAAATATGCAAAGTAGTCCGCAAAGCACAAAAAGCAGCAGGTTGTCAGCGCTCAGTGGTTGTTGCGCATAATGCAGCATTTGATCATGGCTTTTTAAATGCAGCCATTGAGCGTAATAATATCAAGCGCACACCATTTCATCCTTTTGTGAGCTTTGATACCACTTCTTTAGCGGGGCTAGCACTTGGCCAAACAGTACTGGCAAAGGCATGCCGTGCTGCAGGTATTGAATTTGACAACAAGCAAGCCCATTCAGCACTATATGATACAGAACGTACAGCAGAGCTATATTGTTTAATCGTAAATCGTTGGCAGCAATTGGGAGGCTGGCCGTTAGCCGATGAAGTGCCAGAAGATGAGCAAAATGCCGAAACTGAAAGCTTTGCCGCTAACACCACTGAGTAATTTTAACGCAAGGGAGCTTTATCGGTATGGGTTAGCTGATCAGCTCTGAGCTCACACTATAATGCTTGTAGTTATTTGCATACTCCGTTTGGCATCCACCCAAGTAATTGTTTATAAATCATACGTGGTACTTGGTGAAATGAACATTCAGTTGTGTATTAAATCTGCAAACGATTGTTAAGATAAAAATAAAGCATAGATCAGCCTTGAGTATCAGCACGTTACTCGGTTATACTGCCTGCACGCTCTGAATGAGTTTAACTAATTCAGGGGCTGATTAGGATTCGACGGAATTCATGAAGCCCAAGGTGCATGTCGAGGTGCGGTTTGCCTCGTAAAAAAGCCGCAATTTAAAGTAATCGCAAACGACGATAACTACTCTCTAGCAGCTTAGGCTGGCTAGCGCTCCTTCCAAGTATTCTTGTGGACTGGATTTTGGAGTGTCACCCTAACACCTGATCGCGACGGAAACCCTGGCTGGGGTTGAAGCGTTAAAACTAAGCAGCCTCGCCTTTATCTATCGTGTTCGTCCGAGATTTAAAGGTTAATTAAATGACGATACTAAACATGTAGTACCGACGGTCGAGGCTTTTCGGACGGGGGTTCAAATCCCCCCAGCTCCACCAATATAGTGTTCGGCAAGTGCCGAATACGTTCAAAAAGCCCTTAACTTTTAATGAGTTAAGGGCTTTTTTGTTTCTAAATGGTTCGAAGATGTATGGTACTATTCGGAACACTAAGTACCATTGCAAGTACCATAAACCGCTGAGAATAAACTTGTGGTACCAAAAAGCATTTTTACTATAAATTTCAGTTGATTGTAGCTAAGTTTAAGAAGGTAACTAATGGCAAAATTGATCAAACCTCTCAGCGACACCCAATTAAAGCGCGCAAAGGCAAAAGATAAGGATTATGAACTTGCAGATGGCAATGGTCTTTATTTAAGAATACGCGTCTCAGGTAATAAATCTTGGATATTCCGTTACTATCGTCCTTACACTAAAAAGCGTAATAATATGGTACTGGGCGCATATCCTACAATTACACTTCAAGAAGCCAGAGTATTAAGAGAGCAAGCACGTGCGCTTCTTGCAAAAAGCATTGATCCGAAAGAACAAGCCGAGCAAGAGAAAACCGATATACTTAACGAAACTCAAAATACATTTAAATATGTTTCTGAGCAATGGTTCGATGTAAAGCGTGCATCAGTCAGTGAAGGCTATGCTGAAGATATTTGGCGTTCGTTTGAAAATCACTTATTTCCGCAATTAGCAAACAGACCTATTAATACATTAACAGCGCCCATGGTCATTGCTGTTATGAAGCCACTAGCATCAAAAGGTGTGCTTGAACAAATTAGACGATTAAGCCAACGAGTAAATGAAGTCATGACTTATGCTGTTAACGTGGGCTTGATCCAATCAAACCCGTTGGCAGGTATTCGCAGTGCATTTCAATCACCAAAGCGAACTCACATGAGTACGATTGAGCCAGAAAGATTGCCAGAATTAATGGCAATGCTAAATCGTGCAAGTATAAAATACACAACACGCTGTTTGATTGAATGGCAGTTACACACAATGTGCCGACCAATGGAAGCCGCAGCTGCTAAGTGGTCTGAAATCAATTTTGATGACGGGTTATGGATAATCCCTGCCGAGCGGATGAAAATGCGAAAAGAGCACAAAGTACCTTTGACTAAACAAATGCTTCATTTACTAGAATTAATGAAACCAGTTAGCGGCCACAGAGAATATATTTTTCCTGCTGATAGAAACCCACGAAGTCATACAAATGCGCAAACAGCTAATGCGGCAATAAAAAGGATGGGGCTTGAAGGTGCGCTGGTGGCCCATGGTATGCGTGCGCTTGCTAGCACCATTTTAAATGAGCAAGGGTTTGATCCAGACTTAATAGAAACTGCTTTAGCACACATAGAAAAAAACGAAGTCAGACGCGCTTATAACCGTGCACAGTATATCGACCGCAGACGAGAAATGATGGAATGGTGGAGCGAACACATAGCAAAAGCGAGTTAATAATTAGCTCAGATGGAACAAATCTGAACGAGTAAAACCCCTTAAATCATGTCATATTATCAAGGCTATCTTTTGACAAAAAAGAGGCCTTGAACATCCTACTTATACCTCATTATTATCAATAGTAATTGTTTAGCCTACGTTTAAATAAACCTCCATGTAAATCCACGGTTTGTATTAGTTACTCCATTTCTTATTATTAGTTATTTAAAATAAATTGCTTGCGGTTCTTGTTTTATATGGCAGAGATTACTTTTCGATTTGTTCAATTAAAAAAAAGTCTGAGCCTAGCAGCTAGGCTCGATTCTCAGACTTTTAATTTTTCTATTTAATAGCTCTCGAACTGATGCGATCACACTCGATCGAATCGAAATAAAAAATAGAGAAATTGACATGAATAAAGATCACTGTGAACAGCAAACACCTAGTATTGACCGTTTTGTTAGAGAAAAAGAATGCCAGCATATTACAGGGCTATCACGTACATCACGTTATGAGATGGAACAGGCGGGTACGTTTCCAAAGCGAATTCAATTAAATAAAAGAACGACAGCATGGCGATTATCCGACCTCTTAAAATGGATGGAGGCGTGCATTAATGGATAATAAGATCATAAAAGGGGCATTAACATCGACAGAGAATATTAATAAAGTAAATAAAAACAATGTACTTACAGGGTCATATAAAGAGTCATTAACAAAGACAGATGGTCTTTTTTTAGTAAACAATAATATTAAAACACGAATTGATTATGTAACTATTAATTTAGTACTTGTTTGTAAGTACCAATTTGATGAGGTTATGCAAAAGCTCAAAGACTGGCTAAAGTCATTATTGATTAAAGTCAGTCAGTTTAAGCCTAAGCTAAAACACTTTGATGATGGACAATTACTCAACAGTTATGATGTGGTTAAACAAAATTGCGGTGCAATTAAATGGTCTAACAATAAAACAAGTATTCGATTGGAGCTAACAGGTTTTGCATGTGAGTTAATCAATTTAGACGACCGCTATTTTTTCCCGCTATTACAACTCGATAAGTTTGCTAAGTTGGATATTAGGCGAATTGATTTAGCGCTCGATGATTTAAGCGGTAAATACAACATACGTCATGTTCAAAAGTCGTTTAGTAAAGGTGACTACTCGCCTAAGTCCGGTACTGTGCCGACTCGAAGGGATCTTAAATCAAACGAAGGAAGAACAATTTACATAGGTGCCAATAGCTCTCATAAAAAGATGGTAATTTATGAAAAGGGTAAGCAACTCAAGCTACCTGCAGATGAACCTTTTTATAAAAATTGGACGCGTCACGAATTACGTTTACAAGGTAAGCGGGCTCAACCGATACCGCTTGATATATTTACAGCACCAGACAGCTATTTTGTTGCAGCATACCCCAAGGCATATAGTCGTATGCTCAAGAGTGTTGAGCCAAGAGCGATTGTTCGAGAAGTCAAAACACGTTGTAAAGTTACGCTTGATAAGCGGCTTTTACACTTACGTAACCAGTATGGGCCGACAGTTATGTTTGCAAAGCAAACAATGACAGAGACGGAAATTATAAGCTCCGTTGCTCGATGTAGTAAAAGTAATCAACCATCGTTACCAATTGCACTACTTCAAGAATCAAAGACTGTTTTTTAGCCATTTTTTCTGCTGATAAATGTTAGATCCTCGTTAGATTGGCGTTTTGTTCATGCCTGTTAGAGCCCTTGTGCATAAAGGGCTCAGAGGTGATTTATGACAATCTTATAGATAGAGTTTGCCATTTTTGTATATTTAAGGTGTTTTAAGAGGCAAATTTCAGCACGTATAAGACCATTATTAATAGGGTTTGGTACGCTAAAACTAGTAATTCCACTGCGCGTTTAAAATGAATCCGTTTGGCGTGTTTATTCACTCTGTAGGTTTAACTATTTGAATACTATTATTTTAAATTATTCATAGAGTGAATAATTAGCTAATTAAAATGACAAAATGTTTGTCATTTGGCAAAGTTTGTCATAACGACAAATGTGGTTAAATCATCGAAATAGTCGCTGGCACGCAAAGATGAGACTAAAAGAGGGGAGGAAGTTGACTCATTTACCGCAAACAATTGCCCTACATAAGTAAATTACATAACATGCTGGTGTTTAGTTTTTTAGGGGTCCAGCATTGCTGGCAAAAGGAAATATGACAGTACCTAACTATCAAGCGTTTATGCAGCCTTTGTTACAGGTGCTTAAACAGCATTACCCACAATCGTTGAAACTTAGTGAAGTTGATAGTCAAGTTTATTTATTATTAGCTTTAACACCTCAAGAGTTAAAACAACGCATACCCAGTGGTAAACAAACCTATGCTTATCACCGTTTAGGCTGGGCTAAAACTTATTTGGTGCAAGCGGGTTTAATTGAGCAACCTAAAAGGGCTTTTTGTAAAATCACCCCAAAAGGCTTAGTTGCAATCGAATCTGGCGAGCCAATCAATAATCAATACTTAAGCAAGTTTGCAGCTTTTATTGATTTTAAAACACGTTCTAAAGACGAAAGTGAACCTGCACAAGCAAATGCCACCAGCATAGTAAGCAACGACTCAGATAAAACCCCTGAAGAACTTATAGAAGCTTCAGTTGATACTCTCAATACCAATTTAAGTGACGAAATACTAAAAGCAATATTAGCAGCATCCCCCGTATTTTTTGAAAACCTAGTAGTCGATTTAATGCTTGCCATGGGTTATGGCGGTTCGCGTAAAGATGCAGGGCAAGCTACGCAGTATACACAAGATGGTGGCATTGATGGCGTAATAAAAGAAGATAAACTCGGCCTTGAAATGATATATTTACAGGCTAAGCGCTATACCAATAAAACAGTGGGGAGACCAGACATACAAGCCTTTGCGGGTGCGCTTGATATGCACCGCGCTAAAAAGGGTGTATTCATTACCACCAGCGGCTTTAGTAAAGATGCCCTCGAATACGTAGGCATGATAGAAAAGCGCATAGTGCTGGTGGATGGCGCACAACTAACCGAACTCATGCTTACCCATAACTTAGGCGTAAGCACCAAACACGTATTTGAAGTAAAAGCGCTCGATAGCGATTATTTTATGGAAGATTAAATGAAAACTGAAGCAATGAAAGTGCTCAATAAAGCTAATGATCTATTAAGAGAATCTCCGCTCTCAAGGCTCGAACGATACAAATTACTTATTTCATTAATCACCTACCATCATATTTCCTATCATCAATACTGTATTGAAAATGGAATCGATGACTCTAGTGTCCCTTACTTTTTACCTGAACACTGCCACTTTAACAACTTAGTAAACTCAGATAGACACAGCTTAAAAGAGCAGCTAATCAGTAATCTCGTAGAAATTGAGGCTGAGAATGATTTTTTAAACGGTATATTCCCTATCTCTTTATTTCAGCATTTAGATAGCTATTACCTAGTTGAGTTAGTAATGTCTATTCATTATTCATATGACAGACTAACAAGTGATTGTGATACACAAATAGGTGCCTTTTTACAAGAATGGCTCAGTCCTAGAGTAGGTAACTTTGGTTCTGATTTGCCTATACAAGTTGCCGAATTAATGCTGTTGCTCTTAGGCTTAACGAAAAATGAGGATATATATGATCCCTCATTTAGTGTTGGCCGGATGTTAATTATTCCAAAAAGCTTCGATGGTACTTTGGGTGAGTATCAAGGTTTTATTTACGGCGAGACAAAGCAGCTAGATGAGTTTTGGTTTGCTAGAGTCCTCATGATTTTGAGTAATAACTTTAATATTGATGTAAGGCTAGGTGACGCATTACTAAATCCTCAGTTTAAAGAATCAAACTCATACGACGATCTTAAAACGTTTAATAAGATAGTTTCATTTCCTCCAATTAATCAGAAGTTTTTCAATCATGAAGAGTGGAGTTACTTAGAAGGGAAAAGAACTGCTTTTGGAATGCCCCCTAAAAGTAATGCTAACTATGCTTGGTTGTTACATCAATTGGCTGCACTGGCCCCTGAAGGAAAATTAGTTACGCTTGTTTCATCACAGATGCTGGTGACTGAACGGGCAGAATTATATATAAGAAGCGCTCTTATTTCAGAAGACTTAATCGAGTCGGTCATTTCCTTACCATCAAAAATATTGCAATCAAGTTCAGTTGACCTTTGTATTTTAATAATCAACAAAAATAAAAGTGAGAAGCTAAAAACGTTATTTATTGATGCTAAGTACGACTATCTTCAGTCGAGAAGGGCTAATGAGTTAACACGTGAACACATCAACAATATCATTAAAACTTACAATGAATTTCAAGATATAGGGACTTATTCTAAGGTAGTTAGTTTAGATGATATAAAAGCTAAAAATTACTCTTTGGCTGTTAAGGAGTATATTGATAACTCACCGAATAAAAAAATAATTGAAAGATTAAAGCATAATCATAAAACGTTTAAAGAATATTCATTTAATAGCTCTTTAGAGTTAGATAAACGAGCCGTTCTGTCTATGCGGAGGGTGAAAGCTGGATCTGAAGCAAAAGCTAATTCTGTATTTATTTCTACAGTACAAAGTCGTAACCGTGTTCTAACAAGCTTAGACGAGCTAACACCCCAGCAGCAAAAGCATTATATTGAAGTTCAATTTAATGAGAATATTATTCTTTGTCGCTATGCGAAGTTGTATTTAGATTCAGAATTAGGCCGATTATCACTGGATCACCTTTCTTCAGGTGCTTTTGCTAGATTGTCTATTAAAGATTTACATAAACTAGATATTTATGTGCCGGAGAAATCAGAGCAACTAAAAGTACTTGAATTAGCAAATAAATTAGAAGCAGCAGAATCTACTCTAACTCGTTACAAGAGTGATCTAATCACTAACCCATCCTCAGCTCCTGAAATAGCAAATCAAACAAATAGAATTATTTTTGATTTATCTGAAATTAGCGATATTGAGCGTGTTAAAATTCTAGTAGAGATTAATGAAACTAAAGAAATTGAGTTTAAACAGTTTTTCTTTCTCAAAGAGCAAGATGTTTATAACCCTTCTGGAAAAGTTGTTCGTAGCGAAGAAGAGCAGACTAAAGTAATTAAAAATATAGCTTCATTTCTTAATACTGATGGTGGCACATTATTGTTAGGTGTGAGTGACAGTGGCAAGTTGGTTGGATTAGATAGAGAAATGTCAGCTTTAAATTTGCAGAAAATTGAAAAATATCTAAAAGATTTAGAAAATAAAGTGACAAATTTGCTCGGTGATTCAATTAGCAAATTGGTTCGCCTATCTTCAGTTATCATAGATGATAAAAATATTGTTATCGTAGATTGTATTGCTTCTCCTGAGCCTGTTTTCATGAAAGGCGATAATAATAAGTATCAGGATTTTTATATAAGACGCTCATCAGAATCAGAAGCTTTATATGGTTACGAGCTACTAAAATATATAGAAATGCATTTTAAAAATAAGTAATTAAATCGGCTTATATAAGCCTTTTATTAAAATAAAGAGTAGTAATTAATGGTTCAACAACACCAACAAGAATTAAAAAAGCAGCTTTGGAACATTGCTAATAGCTTACGTGGCAACATGTCGGCTGACGACTTTCGTGATTACATACTTGGGCTTATTTTTTATAAATACCTGTCTGATAAGCTCAATACCTATGCCGATCAGCTACTAAGTGAAGACGGTATTGTATTTGCTAAAATTGACGAAACAACAGCAGAGGGTCAAGAGTACCTAGAAGCAGTAAAAGAAGAGGCGCTTGATAAGTTAGGCTACTTTTTTAAGCCAGCAGAGCTGTTTCATGTACTTGCTGAGCGTGGTGCTAACGATAAGTTTATTTTAGACGATGTAACCAACGTGCTTAACCACATTGAACAAAGCACCATGGGCGCAGACAGTGCTGATGACTTTAACGGCTTGTTTGACGAGCTAGACCTAACCTCTAACAAGTTAGGTAAAACACCCGATGCGCGTAATAAGTTAATAGCCAAAGTATTAGAGCACCTTGATAACATCGACTTTCACCTAGAAAGTAGCGAAATAGACATACTCGGCGACGCTTACGAATACCTTATTGGCATGTTTGCCAGTGGCGCGGGTAAAAAAGCAGGCGAATTTTATACGCCGCAAATGGTGTCAAAGTTACTGGCAAAATTAGTCACCTTAAATAACCCGCATATAAAATCGGTTTACGACCCGACCTGTGGCTCGGGCTCATTATTGTTACGTGTTGCAAAAGAAGCTAATAACCCAGATTTAAAATTTTACGGCCAAGAACAAAACCCAAGCACCTACAATCTAGCCCGTATGAACATGATTATGCACGACGTGCATTACACCAAATTCGACATTCAAAACGACGATACGTTAGAAGTTCCCGCACACCTTGAGCAACGCTTTAGCGCCGTAGTAGCTAACCCACCATTTTCGGCTGACTGGTCTGCCAACCCGCTACACATGAATAACGAACGCTTTGCCGACTACGGTAAACTGGCACCAAAAGGCAAGGCCGACTTTGCTTTTGTCCAACACATGATCCACCAGCTTGACGACAACGGCACAATGGCGGTGGTGCTACCCCATGGCGTGTTGTTTCGTGGTGCGGCCGAAGGGCATATACGTAAACACCTTATTAAAGAAAAAAACTACCTTGATATGGTAATAGGCTTACCTGCTAACATATTTTTTGGCACGTCTATTCCTACCTGTGTGTTGGTGTTAAATAAACACCGTAAAGCCGACGATGACGTATTGTTTATAGATGCCAGCAATCACTTTGAAAAAGGCACTAACAACAACGTAATGCGTGAGGAAGATTTACAGCGCATTTTAAATGCCGTAAGCAAACGCGATTTTATTGATAAATATGCATTCGCAGCTACACATGCGGATTTAGCAGAGAACGACTACAACCTTAATATTCCACGTTATGTAGATACGTTTGAGGAAGACGAAATAATTAGCCTCGAAAGTGTGGCGTTGAGTTTAGCTGATATTAAAGAAAGAATACGTTCAGCAGACGCTGATATAGCTCTATTTTGTAAAGAACTAGGTATAAAGGCTCCTTTTAATGAACAGTGCTAAAAATATTACTGAGCTAAAGCTACCTCGGTCTAGTGACAAGTGGGCTAAATACAAACTAGGAGCGCTAGCAGAAATTAGATCAGCCTCAAGGGTTCATAAAGAACAATGGACTGAATATGGCGTTCCTTTTTTTAGGACTAGTGATGTTATTGCTATACATAAAGGTAAACAAAACAATAAAATATTTATTTCTAAAGAGTTATTTGAAAAACTGTCAAATAAATCAGGGAAGGTAAAGAAAGACGATTTATTAGTAACTGGTGGAGGTTCTATTGGAGTTCCATATCTAATTAACAATAATGAACCACTATATTTTAAAGATGCAGATTTGTTGTGGCTAAGTTGCAATGATATGTTGTATGGGCCTTATTTATATCAGTTCTTTTTAGCCCCAATATTTAGACGTTATTTAGCAAAGACAAACCATACAGGGACCATTTCTCACTACACAATTGAGCAAGCGAAAGCGACTCCAATTACTCTGCCTTCATTGAAAGAACAGCAAAAAATTGCTGAATTCTTAACTTCAGTTGATAAAAAAATTAGTTTGCTAACTGAAAAGCATTTTTTATTAAAAGACTATAAAAAAGGCGTAATGCAACAAATTTTTAGCCAACAAATCCGCTTTAAAGACGATGATGGAAGTGCTTTTCCTGAGTGGGAAGAAAAAACGCTTAGAAGCTTATTTGATTGGATAAGAACTAATAACCTTTCTCGTGAAAAATTATCGGATAATGTAACAGCACTACAAAATATTCATTATGGGGATATACATACGAAATACCATTCTCAATTTGTTCAAACAAGAGAGAA
The DNA here is from genome assembly GCF_005886375.1 of Pseudoalteromonas sp. S1727. Lineage (NCBI taxonomy): Bacteria > Pseudomonadati > Pseudomonadota > Gammaproteobacteria > Alteromonadales > Pseudoalteromonadaceae > Pseudoalteromonas > Pseudoalteromonas sp. S1727. Next base: position 29,120 of record NZ_PNDT01000038.1, on the reverse strand, counting down.
TATTCCGTATGTTGTTGATGCCGAAATAGATAAGTTGGTAAGCCAGGCTGATTTTTGTAAGAACGGTGATATTGTGATTGCGGATGCCTCTGAGGATTATGCTGATATAGGAAAGGCAATTGAAATAATAAATGTTAAAGAAGGCACATTAGTAGCTGGTTTACATACTTATATAGCTCGGCCTAAAAATAAATTTGCTTCGGGTTTTCTTGGCTATTTATTCCAATTTAACGGTACGAGAAGGCAGGTACAAAAATTAGCACAAGGCGTTTCAGTTTTAGGAATATCTAAAGGGAACATCGAAACTATAAAGTTATCAGTGCCACACATTGACGAACAACAAAAAATAGCAGAATTCTTACAATCACTCGATAAAAAAATAGACGCTGTTAACGATCAAATAGAACAAACTAAGCTATTTAAAAAAGGCTTACTACAGCAAATGTTTGTGTGAGAAATAATGACTAATAAAATTAATGACAACCCAATTGCGAACATTATTGATATTCAAACTTTGCAAGAAAGCGTAGAGGTTGAGTGTAAGCTTGCTGGTGGCCGTGACGGCCATGGGGCAGTGCCTAATGATATGTGGGAAACCTATAGCGCGTTTGCCAATACTCGTGGTGGCTTAATTTTATTGGGCATTAAAGAGAAAAAAGGCACGTTTACAGTTGAGGGCATAACAAATCCAGCGCCGCTAATTAAGAACATTTGGGATACGGTTAACAACCCCAATAAAGTTAGTACCAATTTGCTCAGCGAAAGCGATGTGCGCATTGAAACACTTGAAGGCAAGTTGGTTATTGCGATTACTGTTCCACGCGCCCCGCGCGAAAGCCGCCCTGTATTTATAAATGCGAACCCACTTAATGGGACCTATCAGCGTCGTTACGAGGCCGATCAAAAATGTTTGCCACCGGCAGTAAATAAAATGCTGGCAGAGCAAGAGGAAGTACGCGACAACCGAATTTTAGAGCATTTTACTCTTGATGACATAGACCCCGAAAGCCTACGTATTTATAGACAAATGTTTGTTGATGCCAAGCCACAACATCCTTTTTTAGAATTGAGCGACCAAGAGTTTTTGCGCTCAATACGTGGCTGGCAAAAAGACCGCGCAACAGGTAAAGCGGGTTTAACCCTTGCTGGCTTAGTGATGTTTGGTAAATGGGATGCGATTCAAGATGCGTTGCCGAGTTTTGCACTTGATTATCAAGAAAAAGACGACAGTACACACCGCTGGATAGATCGTATTTATACTGATGGCTCTTGGTCGGGAAATGCATTTGATTTTTATCGTAAGGTTTATCGTAAGCTCACGGCTGATTTAAAAGTAGGGTTTAGCTTAACCGATGATGGCCAACGACAAGATACCACTCCTGCGCATGAGGCCATTCGTGAAGCACTTGTTAATACACTCGCACATGCAGAGTTTAATACCGAAAGTAATATTTTAATTGAAAAACACCCTGACTTTATCGGCTTTAGAAATGCAGGCTTAATGCGTATACCTGTGCATGAAGCTAAGGCGGGTGGTAATAGCCAGTGCCGAAACCCTGCTATTCATCAAATGTTTTTAAATATTGGCTTAAGCGAAAAAGCAGGGTCGGGTATTCCTAAAATATATAGTAACTGTAAAGCGCAAAACTGGCAGCCACCGCATATGTATGAAAAGGATGAGCTGAATCAAACTTTTTTAGAGTTGCGCATGGTTAATATTGTATCGCCTGAGTTAGATAAACGCCTTACAGATACCTTTGGTAGTGGCTATAAGAAGCTGAGCGAACTTAAGCGAACTATTTTGATTACCGCTATTACCGAGTCATGGTTTAGCCACGAGCGTATTTGTTCGTTGACCTCAGAACATACAAGAGAAGTGACACTTGCGTTAAGTCAGTTAGTTAATGCAGGGTACTTAGAATCGGCAGGCCAGCACAGAGGCAAGATATATCACTTAAAAGGGATAGAAATCCCTACGCCTGATAATGATGCAGGTAAGAGTATTACGTTTGTAGCCTCTCCCAAGTTAGATCAGCTTTCACTGTTTGAAGGTCCGGAGTTAAATAGCGAAGGTCCGGACCTAGATAGTGAAGGTCCGGAGTTAGATAGCGAAGGTCCGGAGTTAGATAGCGAAGGTCCGGACCTAGCTCTAAATACTCCGGACCAAGACAATACAGAAGTAGATACGGTTGCAGCTAATGAGTTATGGGGTTCACTATGGGTTATAGGTGAGCAAGTACGAGCTGCCTCAAGTAGAAAGCAGAAGTCTGAGGTAGAACAAGCAATAATAGCCCTATGTAAAGAAGCACAGCCGCACTGTTTAAGGCTGGGGGATATAGCGCAGTTGCTAGGAATGAAGCCCGACACGCTAAGACGTAATTACTTAAGTAAAATGGTTAAAGAGCAAGTATTGTTTTTGGCATATCCAACAATACCGAATCACCCAGAACAGGGTTATAAGTTACATAAAGATTAGCAATAAAGCTGTGAATGTATTACACAAGGCGAGCACCAAGGAATTGTAGGTATAAATGAATTATCAAAGTGAACAACAATTAGAAGATAACTTAATTGCACAGCTTAGCGAGCAAGGCTTTACGCGCGTTATTTTAAAAGACAACGCTGCACTTGAGGCGAATCTTAAGCAGCAGCTTGAAAAAGTGAATAGCTGCACGTTAAGCGATACTGAGTTTACGCAAATATTGGGTAAGCTTGGTAAAGGTAATATATTTGCAAAAGCCAAAATACTGCGTGACCAGCTTGATGTAACACTTGATAACGGCGACAGTAGACACTTAACGTTGTTGTTTGATGAGCCGCAGTTAAACAGCTTTCAAGTAGCGCAACAAATTACAGTAAAGGGCACATACACTAACCGATACGATGTAACGCTATTGGTTAATGGCTTGCCGCTGGTACAAATAGAGCTAAAGCGCCGTGGTATTGAACTAAAAGAAGCGTTTAACCAGATTAAGCGTTATCAAAAGCATTCGTTTCATGCCAACCATGGCTTGTTTAACTACGTGCAGTTGTTTGTAATGTCGAATGGGGTTAATAGCCAGTACTTTTCTAACAACAGTGACATGTCGGCTAAGCAAACCTTTGACTGGACTGATAGCGAAAATAATAAAATAAGCCAGTTGCATGACTTTGCCGAAGCGTTTTTAACGCCTTCGCACTTAACGCATATGCTTACTAAGTATATTGTACTTAATGAAACAGGTAAGTACTTAATGGTGCTTAGGCCTTATCAGTTTTATGCGGTGGAGGCGATTGTGGCGCAAGTTAAAACCACAACCGATAATGGCTATATTTGGCATACAACGGGATCGGGTAAAACATTAACCTCGTTTAAAGCCGCGCAAATTATGACCTCGCTGAGTGAGGTTGATAAAGTAGTATTTGTGGTAGACCGTAAAGACCTAGACTACCAAACCGCGCTTGAGTTTAATGCGTTTGTAAAAGGTTCAGTAGACAGTACCGACAACACCAGTATGTTGTTCCACCAGCTATTAGATAAGCCAATGAAAGGCAAAAAGGTCAACCACAGCCGTAATACTAAGCTGGTAGTTACGACACTACAAAAGCTTAATAATGTGGTGACTAAACAGCGCTATTTGAAAGAAATGCAAAGCCTGCAAGATAAGCGCATTGTATTTATATTTGACGAGTGCCACCGCAGCCAATTTGGCGATACGCATAAAAACATTACCGAGTTTTTTAACAATGCTCAGTTATTTGGTTTTACGGGCACGCCTATATTTGCCGAGAACGCCGTTGCTAAAAATTCAGTTAAGCGCACTACTAAAGATTTGTTTGGTGAATGCTTACACCCGTATGTAATTGTGGATGCGATACGCGACGCTAACGTGCTTAAGTTTGCTATTGAGTATGTTGGGCGTTATCAATACAAAGGTGACTCTAATAACAACCTAGATATTGAAGTTGAAGACATCGACACAAAAGAGCTTTTAAGCTCACCTGCGCGCTTAGATAAAATAACAGATTACATTATTGCCCAACATAACCGTAAAACGCATAGCCGCGAATATAACGCCATATTTTGTGTATCAGGCGTTGCTGAGCTTATTCAGTACTATGAGTTGTTTGCGAGCAAAAAAGCACAAGGTAAACACAACCTTAAAATTGCCACCATATTTAGCTACGAGGCCAATGAAGAGGAAGAGTACGAATTAGGTAGTGATGATGCGCAAATTAAAGAAATATCAGCCAAGTACTTAAACGAAGGGCAAGTCGTTAAACTACATAGCCGCGATAAGTTAGACTCATTTATTAACGACTACAACGCAATGTTTGGTACAAGCTACTCCACCAAAGACAGTAAGTTATTTGAAGACTACTATAAAAATATATCTAAGCGCGTTAAAGCCAAAGAGATTGATATATTGCTGGTGGTGAATATGTTTTTAACAGGCTTTGACGCTCCTAAACTCAATACCTTATACGTTGATAAAAATCTTAAATATCATGGTTTGGTACAAGCGTTTTCGCGCACTAATCGTCTATTGTGCGAGACTAAATCGCACGGTAATGTAGTGTGCTTCAGAAACCTTAAAAAAGCTGCTGACACTGCTTTTACGCTGTTTTCGAACAAGCAGCCTAAAGAGTTTATAGAAACCCCTTCGTATAATGAACTGCTTACTGATTTTAACAGCGCCTATGAAGCGCTAATGGCAATTACGCCTACCGTTGACTCAGTTGATGCTTTACCTGACGAAGAGGCTCAGGCGTTATTTGTGAGGCAGTTTCGCGAGCTTATGCGCTTAAAGAACATGTTAAGCAACTTTGCTGACTTTGATATGGACTCTACCGCGATGGGCGAGCAAGAGTTTCAGGATTATACGAGTAAGTATGCCGATCTTGGCAGGCAGTTGCGTGAGAATTCAAGTAAAGAAAAGGTATCGGTTTTAGATGACGTTGATTTTGAACTAGAGCTACTACACAGCGATATAGTAAACGTAACCTATATTTTGCAGTTATTACGCGAGTTACACGGTGAAGAAAGCACCGACGAAAAAGCCCGTAAACGCCAAGTAATAGCAAACCTGATAGCCACAGACCCAACCCTGTTAAGTAAAAAAGCACTCATAGATAAGTTTATGGACGAGCACTTACAAGGCATACCCGCCAACGCTGACGTTGATGAAGAGTTTGAGCTTTATTGGGAAAAAGAAAAACGCCTAGAGCTTGAGAAGTTTGCCCAAGAACAAAAGCTAAACCAAGCACGCCTAGAAAAGCTAGTAACCCGTTATGAGCTAAGTGACGAAATGCCACTAAGGGATGACTTTGCTGACGTGCTTGAAACCAAACCCAGCTTATTACAACGCAAAAAAGTACTGCCCATTATTACTGATAAATTTAAACGCTTTGTAGATACGTTTATGACAGGTTTTTAAATTTTGCAGACGGTGTCTGCAAAATTTAAAAACCTTTACTAGGGCATGATAATTCGTGTTTATTTTGGCGTTGTACTCAGGAAATGGGGTAGAGTTTGTTTATCTACAAGATGGTGATTCAGTGACATTATATAGACGCAGCGTATCAGAATAAAAGCACCATTACTTAATTGAACGTAAGGTAAAAGGATTTAAGCGTGGAAGAATATTTAAAACCAATCAGTTTAGTGTGTGCAATTATTGTTGCAGGTTTAACTATTTATAAATTTTTTAAAAAATCCCCCTCAGAAAAAGAGTCACCAACTGTTTTAACAGTAACAATCCCTGATTCAGTCGTTACTCGTTTTATCGCTTTGTTTGAATCCCATGGTGTTAAAAGAACACAAATCCCTCCGTTTTTTGGTCACGGTTTAACTTTATATCAGTGTTCTGATGATGAAGAGCTTTTAAAGATATTAACCCCCGAAATACTGAAAGCAGCTGCAGATCTCTTTGCTGTTAATTTAGATTGGCTACAAGGTGCGACTAAAACCATTTATGAAGTACCTAATTTTTATAAGTCTCCCTCAGAGTGTGTTGAATATTTAGAGTCGTTAAAACGGTTAAGTCTTGAGAATGAATTATTTACCTATGTAATTACACCAAAAACCAACAAAAAATTTGGTATGGATACATATGATGCATTAGTAATCATTACTGAAGTAATAGGGCGGTTGAATGACAGACCTGTGTACCGTTATCACTTATCTGGCACTCGTGCTGTTGACTATTGGAAATCAAAAGCTTATTTCACTGTGCAATGTGCTTTATTATTTAAATATGAATGTAGCCCAATAGGTAAAACAGCAGAGACTAAGTGGATGAATTCAATGATTGAGGGCAGTACGCTTCTCAAGTATGACTTTGATGATTTTGCAGGTGATGTTGATTTACCAATAGGAGGCACTTGGTATGTTGATGAGATGATTGAAAAACCTGATAGTTATTTAGAAAATGTAGCTCCAGAGCATAATCAATTTGGGTTGAAGTCTGCTTTACAGCAATGGCTGGAGCTTGAGCACTACATGAATTGTTTTACTACTAGTTCGAGCCACCAGCAAACGGTGCAGCATTTTGAAAAAAAACTAACTGAGCTTGGTAGCTAAACTAAGTATAACTGCGGTTTTATCAAATACTTTAAATCCCAGAAATAAACTATGTAGTATTTGTGTGTTTGTTTGGGCTGTTGTTCATAAGCAATACGCTGACCAGTTTATTGGGTTAATGTGCTTGATTTAATGGAGATAAAGCACCCTATCGCGCAATGGGGCGTTATTTTAACATCAGCTATTTTAGGTGCAGATGTAGCGATAAAACCTCTGCTAGTGAAATGATCATAACTTAAATTGCATAATTTTAGCTTTTCGACTTTCAGCACTTTGATATTCTCATGTAATATTGGCAGAAGCATTAATCGTTGATCTTCACTTAAAATAGAGATGTTAATGAATCAAGAACTTGTAAAAGAATATCAAGCTAATATTCCTTATACGGATGATTTTGTGCTTGGGCGCGCAGCTTATAATGCTGTTTATTGTATTGTTGGGAAGTATGGTGAGAAGAAGGCAGTTATAACAAATGTTTCAAGAAAACATAAAGTAAGCGCCTATGAATTAAAAATATTAATTGATATTGCTATTCCCAATGAATTTTTTATTTTAAGAGCTGCGAAGGCTAAAAAACGCCATGAAGCAAGTTTTTATAAGCCTGAAACAATTAAACCCATCTCGGAGAGTAAAAAGGATATAGGTAAGCAAGCTATAAGCGGCATCAGAGAGATGTTTGCAAATGGAAAGAATGATTATTTACAATCTACCTAGTTAATACTACTTTCTAAGAATAGTATTAATTCATCTCTTAAATTAGCTCCCTCAAAACTATACTTTTGCCAATCAAATTGATGTGCTTGGGTATGATGCTTTGAACAAAGTACGAGTAAATTGTCAGGGGCATGAAGCTTTTCTGGCTTAATTGTTCGAATTGACCTAGGAATTATATGATGAATTTCAGGTGTTTCGCATTTTAATGGACAAGATTTTAGTTCGCATTTGTCGATATTTCTGCCACTTTCTAATAGTATTTCTCTGAGCTGTTTCGTTGTTATGTTTGTGTGTTTAGTAATTTCAAAATTACTTAAAATTGAATTTATGAATTCATCATGTGAGTCAAAATGCATTCTGAACCAATGGCTACTGATACCATAAAATGCTAAATCTCTAGATCTTAGGAAATATCTACTATTAGATATGGCTTTTAGACTCTCTGGTGATAGATGCATTTTATCTTCAATTACCCAAATAGCAGCATTAATTAAATTCTTTCTGCCTGTTTTCCCTTTGAAATAGTCATTAGTTTTCGAATGCCTAAATTGGAAAGGTTTATATAAAGAAGGGTAGGCTTCGCATACAAGAAATGCGATAGCTGAAAAAGATTTATAATAGCTGTCTTTTGCTTTCAGGGCTGTAGCAAATTTAATGCAATGATAAAGATCTGCTTCATAAAATTGTTTACTTGTTATAGACCTAGGTAAAAAGTCATCTAAATTCAATTTTAATTTATCTTCTATTAGCCACTTGGTTTTAGAAATAACATCGTCTAGAGATAGTTGAGATGTACTAGTGCTTTTACTAGATAGTTTCCCTCTAATTAGCTGGTCTAGTTGTGTTTTCGTTACTCCAAGTTGCTGTCTTAGTTCAGATAATGGGACTTTATTTATCATTTCATTTATATATTTAATTTCAAAAGGTTGCACTTCTTTACAAATCCCTTTCTTACGAATTAACTGCATAAACTTAAACGGGCTTAGCTCAAATTTGTATGCCAGAGCTTGAATAGGATATTTTTTCCAATTGTGCTCAACGAACTCATAATCAACTTTTTCTTCCATTATTATGCCTCTTAAAACGTTTTATCATTCAAGGGATTTGTCTTAAATTGATTATAGTTTAGGCAATTTAATTTGCTTATTTTCATAATACTCTTTAACCGCAGATGAGGTTTTTGGTGGCCAAGCTTGGTTTGTCATGTAGCTACTGAAGTTAGATATCCATTTCAAAACGGCTTCAGAGGTTTCGCTAAACGGCTGGAGTTGTGCCCTTAGTTCTGGTGTGTTTTGGATGTGCTCATTGGTTTTATCTTTTATCATTTTTGCAGCACGGGCTTGGCTATGCTTTGAATTCATATAGTTATTTTCGTATTCTCTTAAAACAAAAAACACAACCTCTTTTTGTTTAAGAGCTTTGTTTTGACCACCTTGTCTGCCGCGTTCAATAGCTTGGGCATTTAAATATTTTAGCCCGCCTATTTTTTCAAGTTGAATTTGTGTTTGCTCGCGGATGAGTACTTTCATTTTCTGTGTAGATGTCGATAAGCCTAGATTTTCCAAGCCCATGGCCCTTAGAAAGTACCTGCCAAGTCAAAAATTTCTTGGTTTATGGTTAATTTGATATAAAGAACAAAGTTTAGAGGGCCTACAGGAAGTTTCTGTGCGTCCTCACAGCTCCCCAAATACTAAAATTAATGACCAAATAGAGGAGTGGATTCTCAGCCTGAGAAACGAAAGAAAGCTAGGTGCGAAAAGAATTAAAAACGAGCTGCTTCGCGAGCATCATTTTGAACTATTGCATGCCTCAATCCATAAAGTGCTTACTAAATATAATTTAAGCCACTAGTTGCACATATGCTACTTTCGTCCATTCATTTACTCCAAATTAGTTTTTACACACTCTGTGCCAAAAGCAGCTGTAGATTACTTTAGCCTATTTTTCATAATTCTAATTTAACAAGTGCTTCTTGCTCATAAAATTATTCTTATTTAGAAATTATAATATAACTTATTTGGTGACAAGCAAACCATGGGAAATCCATAGCTCTATTTCAAAATTCAATCATATGATTTTTTATGTCATTGTCATTTCTTTGTTGCCATGAGTTCTTCAATTATTTTTTTGTACTTCGTTAATCTGTTGTTTAAAAATAGCGCATAAAGATGTGTAATTAAATTTTCTAATTATTCGTGATATTCAATATCGTAATAGTCTTTTATCATTAGCTTTATTTGGTTTATTACAACAATTGTTTTACTTTGTGCTGGTAACAGGAGAAAATGTATTTATATTATTTTTCGTTAGGTGTCAAGATGCCTAACATAGATACTCTATATTAGTAAAGTAATTTTTCATGTAAGGCATATAAATAATGATTAGGAATATCCGTATTGGATTTAGGACGCTACTTGCTTTTGGTATATCAGCGTTTATAACTTTAGCGATAGGGGTATTCTCTATAATACAGTTATCAAATTTAAATACTACGACAGATGTATTAACACTTCATCGCATACCTGCAATTCTTACTGTGGCTGACTTACGGCGTGATGTTTTATTAACACAGGTTGTAATTAATGAGTTATCTGATGCTAAATCAGTTGAACAGCTCGAAAGACTTAAAAAGATGATCACTGATCTAATAACATCTTATGATGAATCAGAAAAAAGAATGTCTATGTTATCCAAGAGCAAAGAGTCAATAAGAATCTATAATGAAGTCAAAAGGCTGCATGATGACTTAATACATACATTACCAATTCTTTATTCACATCTGAAAATTGGTGAAATGGATCGTTTTATTTCTTATAGAGAGCAAGCTGTGGTGCCAATTGCAAGGGAGTTAAGAAGAGCATTAAATGATTTTTCTGACTTTCAAAGCATGAGGGCATCACAAAATAATGATGATGCAACTAAAACTTATGAGCTGTCTAATCAGCTTGTTGTAACGTCTACTATTACTGGATTGATAGTTGCAATCTTTTTAGCATCTTTATACAGTAAAAGCTTGATTGTGCCTCTAAGAAGGTCTGTTGATATAGCAAAAAAAATTGCAAACGGAGACTTAAGTCAAGATTTTTCTGATAATCATAAAGACGAAGCTGCAGAGATGTTAAGTGCATTATCTCTTATGCAGAATCAATTGCGGGATGCGCTATCTCGAATTGCAGATTCATCTCACCAGTTAGCATCAACTTCAGAAGAGCTCAGTGCCGTAACTAATCAGTCATCACAAGTGGTGGTTCAACAAAATGATCAGATTGGTTTAGCAGCAACCGCTGTGAGTCAATTGACAGCTGCAATTGAAGAGGTTGCTAAAACGGCGTCTGCAACCAGTAGCAGTTCAAGTATTGTTAGTGATAAAACGCAAGAAGGTAAGATAAGAGTAACGGAAACAATACAGATCATCGAATTGCTAAAATCTGATATCCAAAGTTCAGAAACAAGTGTTATCGAACTATCAGAAAAAATTAAAAATATAACCAGTGTTTTAGATGTTATTAGGGCAATCGCAGATCAAACAAACTTGCTTGCTCTTAATGCTGCAATTGAAGCTGCACGAGCTGGCGAAAATGGACGAGGCTTTGCTGTTGTAGCAGATGAAGTAAGAGCCCTAGCCCATAGAACACAAGAATCGACCAAAGATATAGAGTCTATGATTTCATCTGTTAGTATTGAAACTCAAAAAACAGTTGATAGCATGAGTAAGAGTAATCAACTCGCAACATCTACGTTAGCGGTTGCGAATGATACTGGTAAGGCATTCGAAGAAATTTTGATGTTAGTTATCGAAATTAATAGCCAAAGTGCAACAATAGCAAGCGCAGCAGAGGAGCAGGCAACAGTAGCCAAAGAAGTAGACAATAACTTACTTCAAATTCGAGATCTATCATTGCAAACGTCGGTGGGAACAGATCAAACAACAGCTTCAAGTGCTGAACTTGCAAGACTTGCAGAGCATTTAAATGAGTTAGTACTTAAGTTTAAATTTTAATATAAGCTTTATAAAAGCTTATATATGACTTTTTCTTAATTATATTGAACTTTTATTTAATATAATTGCTGTGAAATTAGTAATGCCAGTCAGTTAAGCTGATTGGTATTTTTTCTTGTTAGGTGGGTATTTGGATGGCTTGGGTTTTACCCACCGTTCATAGCACCTACCTTCGCGCCGCCTTGGTAATTTAAAGTAACCTAACTGCTCTATTAATAACGCGTAGTGCTTTGGAATATTCCCCGATGATGTCAGTGGTATCGTTGTAAATACTTACATTAACATTCAATAGCACAATTGACGACTTTTACCTTGTAGGTGTCTAGTTGCTTTTTAAGGTCTTCTTTCAGCATATATTTGGATATTTTCATCTCCCATATTGTAATGAGAATAAGCTTCTTACGTAGACTTTCTGTTCGCAGACATGTGCAGTGTTAGCTTTTAATACGCACAAGTTGAGGAGGTTGTTTGAAACTAACTCCTTTCAAGCTGACACATCTCTAGCATACTCTTAATGTGAAGATCAAAAATCGACATTATCCTTTAGCTTATGTTGGAAACATTTCATGTATAAATTATGGTTTATCCAAAATAAGACCGGGCAAACCTAAAACGATGAATATTCCTGCTGCTATATGGTAATAAATTAATCGTATGTTGCATAAATAATCTAATGCTTTTAGAATGATGAAAAATCAGAAAAATGTTAAAGGTACTATATGCAATTCAACGTCACACGAAATGCAGCGAGTGTACTCTATAGTATAATAACCTATTTTTGTCTTGTTATTTCCATTTTAGGCCTTAGTGAGTTCATGCTTTATAAATATGAACTTATGAGTGTAATAACTCCTACGACAGCAATCATTTCAGCTCTAGTTTTTCTAGCCCTACTTCTTTTGAAAAATGTTGATTCCTCTATAAAATCAAAAAAGTTTTGTATCCCGCTAATTTTATTATGTTTTGTGTTTTTTTTGTTTATTCAATTTTCATTTTTGTTCCATATGGATGTGAATGTGAATCTAGGCTGGGTTGAGCGAAACCCATTTACTCTATCGTTAGCACCTATTTTCTTGTTTATCATATTTTCAGCATTTCTAGTTAAGATATTTTATAAAAATGTACAGTTAGTTGACATCAAAAATATCAAACTTATAGCGTTTATTATTGTTTTCTTTGGAACAACAATTTGGCATCAAGGCTCTCTAAATATAGTTAAAAATGAGGAAACTAACGCAAGAGAAAGAGTCTACTTAATTGAATCTATGTTAAATAAAAGCCTTAACTCGCAAAAAAAGGCAATCGCTAGAATCAAAGAAAGGGTTGAAGGCCTCAGCTTTGATAATTTCGAAACACTAGTAAATATTGACGCAAAAAGTTACACAAAAGACTATGAAGTCATCAAGGGAGTATTAGTTGTTAACAAAGAGTTTGATTTCTTTTCAGGTAACAACTTTGCAAAAACGTTTCACGCTAATGGGATGCTAGAAAAACCGACAATAAAAGCATGGATGAGTCAGAGCTCAAGAGATATTCAGTTTGCAGCGAACTCATTAACCTTGAACTCAAAAGTACCCATTCTCATGTTTTTAGCGCCTATCAAATTTAGCGACAACAGTCAGTTTTATTTGTTAACGTTATTAGATATGAACTTATTGTTGGAAAAGGATTACTTAAAGCATTTTAGTAAGTATGACACCTACATTGAACTTGCTCCTCAAATATATTTCTCTGTTGATTTTAAAGATAAAAAAAGAACGAGTCTTGAAGAGCTTAAATCAGGCTATAATAATTTTATTACTACCAAAATGTCTGTAATGGACCTAGTTGAGCATAATACATTTAGTTTTATAAACAATTATGAAACCATCCATCGAAGTACAGTTATAAATCAACTTATTCTCTGGCTTACTTTTGCTTTTGTCTTTGTCGTCGTTTTAATCGCTGATTCATCTAGGCTTGCAGAGCTTAGGGCTAAATATGACGAGGTTACAGGTCTTTTACGGCTAGAGGCCTTATATCAAGTATTCACAAACGTACAATCAATGAAAGTTATCAATAGTTTTTCAACTGCTGTTCTAAAATTAGATTTTTTTGAAGCCACTTACAATACGCTCGGCCACATAACTAGTGATAAGCTTTTAAAGGACGTTGCTCTGAGAATATCTAGTCAAGCTAAACGCGATGACAATCCAATTATTGTTGCTAAAGGGACTGGAGATAGTTTTATTTTGTATTTTACTAATACACACCTTTCTGAATTAGAAGAGAAATTAAACAACATCTTACGAGAGATTTCCAGAACATATTATTTCGGAAATATTGAATTGAATTTAACTGCTAGTTGTGGAGCAGTATATTACGAGAAACCAGACTCATTTGACGTTAATTATAATTTGCAGCAAGCAAATATAGCTTTAGAAAAAGCAAGAGAGCATGGCGGTAATCAAGTTGAGCTCTATCAGCAATCTATGGAGAATATATATAAAGAAACTATTGAAATAAGAAATAATTTATACAAAGCTATCCAAAATAATGAATTAGAGGTCTTTTACCAACCCATCCATTGCTTGAATAACCAAACTATTACTGGGGTCGAAGCGCTAGTAAGGTGGCCACAAAAAGGAGGATGGATTTCTCCTGCTAAGTTTATTCCTGTAGCAGAAACGACAGAGCAAGTCGTTCGAGTTGGTGAGCTAGTCTTAAGCAAAGTGATTAGTGATATAAAAAAGTATCCACAGTTACAAAATATTATTGTTGCTGTTAATTTTTCAACAAAACACATTGTGAAGAAAGATTTTTCTAGTAGCTTAATTTCACTGCTTTCACAAGAAAATATTTCATTCAACAACTTTACAGTCGAAGTTACTGAGTCCTCTTTTCAGGAAAAAGCGATAATAGAAAACACTCTGCATGACCTGATTGAATTAGGAGTAAACGTTGCTATTGATGACTTTGGCACAGGGTATTCAAGTTTGTCTTCGCTCGCTAATCAACCAGCGAATATTATTAAGATTGACCGTGAATTTACTTTAGGAGCTGAGGTAGATTCAAAGGAAAGACGGTTATTAGACACTATAATAACTGCTTGTTTTGATTTGGGTAAAATAGTTGTTGTGGAGGGGGTTGAAGATGAAAAATTAATCAACTACTTAGCGAAGCATGAAGGTATTCGAATTCAAGGGTATTTTTTCTCTAAGCCTTTACCTATAGAGCAACTAATTGATTATATTAAAAGTATTTGAAGTTAATCATCAATTTTAGCAAGCGACTACCGTCAAGTAGGCTTACATTATTGTAGAAGCTGCATGTCAATACGAGAGCTTATTTGACAGATGTGATATGTCTTTTATTCTATTTATATTGAGTCTGGCAACTTTTAAATAGGGATAGTAACTAATAGCTGAATAACTTTAGCTTGATATATGCTTTTAGGAATTATATTTAGTATGACTTACGCACGAGAAATGAAAGTTGGTCAGCAAGAAATGCTGGCAGTAAGACACCGTCGACGCTACACGCTTTGTCAGGTTTTAACATTATTGGGCGTTATTTTTCTTACTACATTTGGGAGTTTGAGCCTAATCAACGGTGCCTACTTTTTAGGTTCCACATTAATAATCAATGCCATTCTGGGCGTAGTAAACCTTTATCTATTAAAGCTAAGCGGCAATGTCGAACGAGCCGCGAGGGTTCTGAGCGGTATTCTGCTTGTTTTATCAATGTGTTTATTAATCACAGGCGGTGAGAGTAATACTGGAATGTTATGGATTTACCCTATTGTTGCCATCAACCTCTTTATTAACCGCTTTTGGCCTGCTGTATGTGTGTTTGGTATTTTCAGTGCTGCCAGTATGTTGTTATTATTTACACCACTGACCAGCTTGTTAATGACTAGCTACTCACTCACTGAAGCAATTCGTTTTATGCTCACAATGTTGGCACTGAATGCTATCTGTCTCGCAGCCTTGCGTTCAGAGGAGCAGGCATACCAAACGATTATGCAACTGCATGCTGATGATATCCGTCAGATGGCTTATTACGACATGCTCACAGGTCTCCCCAATCGTTGGAGCTTTAAATTTAACCTAGAGCGTATGCTAACCCGAGCAAAGAAAGATAAACAACGCTTAGGTTTGTTGTATATCGACCTAGATAATTTTAAGCAGGTTAATGATCAGTATGGTCATGAAGCGGGTGACCGACTATTACTTAAATTCAGCGAGCAGCTTAGGGAAACTATTCGCCCTTCTGATGAGTTGCTCAAACCACAGGCAGAAATACTAGCAAGATTAGCTGGCGATGAGTTCGTTGTGCTATTGCCAAACATCAAAGATCCGCTTGATGCTAGCACCGTTGCAACACGTATCTTGAATATTTTTGAAGGGGGGTTTAAAGTTGATGATTTTGATCACATGGTCTATGCCAGTATAGGTATAGCTGTGTATCCAGATATTACCACTGAGCCCTTTGATTTACTCCATCACGCTGATGCTGCAATGTATGACGCTAAAAATAACGGTCGTAATTGCTTTAGGTTTTTTACACAAGAAATTGCTGACAAGCTGCAACAACGTCAGTTGATTGAGAAGGGCCTAAGGCTAGCTCTGAATGAAAAGCATTTATCTTTAGTGTATATGCCAATATTTGACTGCAAAGATAACAGCATTGTTGCTGTTGAAGTGCTGCTTAGGTGTCAAAGTCCTGAACTAAAAGGGGTTGGGCCTGATCAATTTATTCCCGTGGCAGAAGCAACCGGTTTGATCAAAGATATCGATTTATGGGTCATCGACAATGCCTTACAAGCGCAAGGTATTTTACAAAATCAGCACAATTTTAAAGGAAAGATCTGCATCAATATTTCAGGTGTAGAACTGCATAACGAAGCCTTTCCTTTACAAGTAAAAAATTTATTGGATTATCATAAAATTAAACCTGAAAGTGTTGAGCTTGAAGTAACTGAAACAGCATTCGTTGCAGGTGACATTACCTGCCTAAGGATCCTAAAGGCTTTAGATAAACTTGGAGTGTCCATAGCATTAGATGACTTCGGAACTGGCTATACAGCATTTAACCAATTAATACACTACCCAGCTGATTGCTTGAAAATCGATAGGTCATTTGTGAATGATCTCTTTTCAGAACGTGAGGCGCGTAATAAAATGGTGATGATAATTCAAAGCTTGGCCAAACTCTACGATCTTCGTGTAATTGCCGAGGGTGTTGAAACAGAAGCTCAGTTAACATATTTAAGAGAACACGGCTGTGATTGGGCACAAGGTTACTATTTATCGCGCCCACTTAAATGGGATGAATTACTTAATGTATTAAAAACTTGAGTGGCTATCAACACTTATTACACAATAATGCTTCATTTGTTATACACGATGAATTAGTAAAGCTTTTCATGGAGGAGGGCTGTAAGTTCTGCCTCCATGTTGCCTACAGCCTGTTCACCGTGCCTTGTGAAATAAATGTCAGTCCTGATGTCTTTATCTTCTGCACTATGTTGTTGAAACTCGGTCAAAGGGAGCAAACTTTGATTTCATATATCAATGGCTGAAGCTATGAGAGCAGGTTATTGTATTGGCGTTCTTAAACAATATATAAAGCAACAGCATAATTGTCCTAACTTCTATCAGTCGAATAGACAACAAGGTGGAACTCGAAAGTGGCTAGGATTAGCTAAAGCAGAAGCTAAATTATCGATTACAAGAAAAACCCTCAAAGAAATAATGTTCAATGAGTTAATTGAAGAAGCATCATGCAATGCCTAGTGGTTTAACTATCCTCGATGCAATACGTTACTTATTTGGAATTGATGTTGCCAAAGAAAGTCCATACTTAAAAGACAAAGCTAATTCTTTAGTACTTTATAAGCTTGTCAAAGTTAATACTGAGAAAGTTATTCAAAGAATATTTAGCTGAAGGGCAGTTTGGTGAAATAATTCTTTAATGGGAGTTGCTCTTAGTAATCAAAACGCAGTTCAATTTATTGATGACTTGGCAAGTGAGATGGATCTTTACAATGTCAGGCTTCTCAACTCCTTTGCTATACTTTCACAGCTTGCGTTAGGTAAAAACCTGATTTTGCTTCATGCACTCCTTACTCTAACTCTACTGATAACTTATTTTGAGCTTATTTGAATAATTATATTAACAGTGCCTTGGCGTTATCAAACCAATTAAAGACTAGTAATAGTGGTGTTAAACAACTTATTGAACATGTCCATATCCAGCACAAAGAGGCTGAGGAATTTGATGATTTGTTAGATTATTTTCAAAAAATGTAATTATTTTTAAAATAAAGCTTTTTAGTGCATTGCACTAGGTGAATCTGTGTTTGTCAGCAATAAATGGAGGTTCACATGAAAAACATTAAAGATCTAACTATTAGCTGTTACATGACTGAAGGCTGTAATTTTCGTTTTGGCGCTAGCAAGCAGTATTATACGTCTATAAACAAAGTTGCTTTTTAGGACTTTGTTAATGAAAAAATATAGCAGTAACAAAGATATAAATATGCTGGTGCGTATCTTGTTGAAGAAGAAAGGGTGGTCTATCAAACAAGGTAGGCACCCAAGACTAATCACACCTTCAGGTATAAAAATAACAGTGCCAAGCACCCCTAGTGATTGTAGAGCGTTTAAAAGTTTCAAAATGGATATTCGACGATTGAAGGAGCTTTAGCAATCGCTGAAGTTCCTAAAATCGAATTTACTTTTTTAACCTTCAAAGGAGACTCTTATGTCTAACAACAATCACAAAGCTAATCAAAATAACGGTAATAAAGGTACTTCAGGTAATAACCCTGCGTATCAAAAAGCGCAGGATAATCGTGGTAATCAGTTAAACCCGAATAATCCTAATTACCAAGGCAAAAAAATAACGGAGGTACATTGGGTACGGCTTTATAGCCGTACCTTTTTCATCCAGAGCAACTTTCGTATTACTGGCAATTTAGTAAAGGGAGGCGGCATTAATACCAAAACCATACAAAGGCCTATTACCTAGACTCATAATACTCTTTAACCGCAGATGAGGTTTTTGGCGGCCATACTTGGTTTTTCATGTAACTATTGAAGTTAGAAATCCATTTTAAAACGGCTTCAGAGGTTTCGCTAAATGGCTGGTTTTGTGCCCTTAGTGTTGATGTGTTTTGTATGTGCTCGTTTAATTTATCTTTTATCATTTTTGCAGCACGCGCTTGGCTATGCTTTGAATTCATATAGTTATTTTCGTATTCCCTTAAAACAAAAAATACAAGCTCTTTTTGTTTATGGGCTTTGTTTTGACCACCTTGCCTGCCGCGTTTAATAGCTTCATCATTTAAATGTTTAAGCCCGCCTATTTTTTCAAGTTGAATTTGTGTTTGCTCGCGAATCATAATTTCAATTCGCTTTGCTTTTATAGCCAACCCCAAGTTTGGAATTCCCAGCCCTCTAAGTAAATCACCCGCATAATCAAAAATGTCTAAGTTATTATGATTAAGTTCATTTGCACCTAGCTTTGCGTCAGCTTCACGATACTCTTCAATAACTTGTAGTATCGTACTTTCTTCTTTTACAACGACTATTGAATCAGTTTCTACGTGCCCAAGATAAGTTGTTACAGCGTAATTAATGAATTCATCAACCATTTTATTAAAGACGTTTGTTGCTGCTGTTAAATTATCGAGTTGTTGTATTTCCTTTACTAAATAGTTTTCAAGTTCATCCCGCACTAAATTTGTAAAAAAGGCATCAGGATTTTCTATATCTAAAGGGTGAACGAGTTGACCATCAATATAAATACTTTCAATTTCATTTGCAGTTGGTTGATCACTTGTCATAAAAACACCTCATTATGAAAAAATACACGGTTTAAAATCGCTGTAAAAAGCATAAATATTGCTTTGAATAGGAACAGCATCTATAATCTTCGAACATACACGATAATATACAACTGCTGAAAGTATTATTTGTTATTTTTCATTTGGTTAAAGGGCTTCAGACGGCGGTTCATATCCCTTTCCGACAGCGAATTGGTAGTACCACAGCCAGTACCATAGTATGAAATTTAAAATATCGTTATCTCTTTAATAACATAGGGTTATTTGGTTGGTTGGGCTTCCCCCAGCTCCACCAATATCGGTTTTTAAATTCGTTGATTTAAAAACCCTAAAAAACCCGCAAATTTGAGTAATCAAGTTTGCGGGTTTTTTTATGTCTGTTTTAAAGCGGTTATGTATTCAAATGGAGATAGCTGTTAGCTCTTTAGGTACTCGTAACTTGTTTTGTCTCATGGTAACTTTGCTAGCATGTTGTTGTATTGCAAAGTTGTGCTACATGGAATTTTTAGCTGGTGATCTATTAACGCCGCTCAGTGCGGTTGGGCTTATTGTTTTATCGGCCATTACGTCGATGGTTTCGGCGGCTTTTGGTGCTGGTGGCGGCTTGATGTTG
Source organism: Pseudoalteromonas sp. S1727 (assembly GCF_005886375.1). Classification (NCBI taxonomy): domain Bacteria; kingdom Pseudomonadati; phylum Pseudomonadota; class Gammaproteobacteria; order Alteromonadales; family Pseudoalteromonadaceae; genus Pseudoalteromonas; species Pseudoalteromonas sp. S1727. The sequence continues at coordinate 9,400 of NZ_PNDT01000038.1, read as the reverse complement.
TTGGTGGTGATGGCGTCGCTATTACCTATGAATATTGTAATTCCGGTGCATGGGTTAGTGCAGCTGGGTTCAAATGCTAATCGCTTTATGTTGACTTTTAAGCACCTTGATAAAAGTATGTTTGTGTATTTTTCGCTCGGTGGGATTATTGGTGTGCTTGCGGCGTCGTCGATTGTGGCGCATATCCCACTTGAATTGATGAAAATTGTAGTGGCGGGGTTTGTACTTTATTTATTGTGGGGCGTGACGCCAAAGCTACGTGAAACCTCAAAATTATGGCGTTACATGGCGGGAGCTGTCACTACATTTTTATCGATGTTTGTAGGTGCCAGTGGCCCGTTGGTAGGCAGCTGTTTGTACGTTAATAATTACGAGAAGTTAAAATATACCGCTACTTTTTCTGCTTGTATGAGTGTACAGCATACTTTTAAAGCCATTTTGTATGGCTTTGTGGGCTTTTCGTTTTGGCAGTGGTTGCCTTTAGTTACCTCAATGATCATCAGCGGCGCGCTTGGCACTTGGCTTGGTTTACAGTTATTACAGCGGATTTCTGTGGCTAAGTTTAAAGCTATTTTCCGTGCGGTCTTAACCTTACTTGCGCTGCAACTGGCATGGCAGGGGTTGCAGGCCTTCTAATCTGAGGGCAGTTAAAGCGCTATAAGCCTAGGTTTCATAGCGCTTTATAAATTCTAACTAATTAAAATTTATATTCTATTTCAATCACGCTCATCACGCCGTTTACGATGGTTTTCCACTCGCCGGTAAATTCTGCACCATAAGAAGCGGCGATTGTTTTACCTATTTTTTGAGCTTCATCATTGCTCCAAAGTGGGCCAGCTAATACTGTGGTTTTGAATGAGTTACTGCCAGTGTTTGTCACTTCAAGCTCAACTTCAACAACGCTCATTTGACTCTCTACTACTGTATTCCATTGGCCTGTCCATTTACCTTGATGTGCTGCGGCAACGGCTGGGGCTTTTTCTTCAGCATCTTTTTGATCCCAAATAGGACCTGCTGGGATATTCACTTTAAATGTAGCCATAAATTTCTCCTTAAATTGTTTATTTGAATAGATTGTGAGTTGCAGCTAAATGCTTTACTCGTCAAGGAGTATATGGGAAGTGACAGGCTTTTCTATTACACATCATTACAGGCGGTTGGGGGAGCGATACGAGGCATTGGCAATAGCAGTAAGGTTTTATATGTCCGCGATGGCGTACCTTAAAGCACTGTTGTTACTGTGTGAATAACAACGGTGCTTCTCTGCTTTGGTTGGATCGCAACATAACTCGCAGTGGTGTAATGCTGTGTAATGTTTTTTTTGTTAAATGCGTGTAAAGCTTAAGTTCAGTTTGTTACTCAACGTTTTTATAACTTTATTTGCTACTTCGTTGTTTACAGTCTCTTTGTTAGAAATTTAGAAAGGACATAGTGATGAGTCATTTTTCTATTCCTGATGGATTAAATATTCGCCCATCCAAGCCTAGCGATGCTGCATTTATTCGGCGTTTACATTCTGAGGTGCGTCAGGATTTACAGCAGATCAATGCGGATCAAGACTTTATCGAATCGATTGTTGATATGCAATTTAAAGCACAAACCGAGGGATATGGCGAAAAGTTTCCTAATGCAATGTACTTCATTATTGAAAAACACCATCACCCAATTGGCAAAGTAACCATAGATTTTGGTGTTAATGAAGTGCGTATTATTGATATTGGTTTTATTAGCCAAGCGCGAGGACATGGTTTTGGTGCGGCAATTATTCAGTCATTTCAGCATGCAGCCGCTGATTCATGCACTCCATTAACACTGACTGTTGAGCAAAGTAACGTTGTTGCTAAAGCGCTTTATTTACGCCTTGGTTTTGTAAGTGAGTCGGTTTCAGCACCTTACGAATTTATGATTTGGTATCCCGCAGTGATGAAGAAATTAGTGGTTAATTACTAATTTAGTTTCGCTGTTTTGCAAATGAAAAAGTTTAAACCCGTAATGCAATTGCAAGTAGTAAAAAGGAAAGGTAATGGAAAAGTTTAATTACGACAATTTGCTTGGCATCGTTGGTTCTAAGGCGAAAGTCAGTGCTGAACAGGGGGGAACGGAACTGACCATTGATGCTGTTGAGCGCACGAGTTTGCATGGTAATCAGTGGGATGCTTTTTGTGTCGTTATGAAAGGCTCTGAGGACTGTCCGTTGATGCAAGGTACTTACACGCTTAAGCATGACGCATTTGATAGTGTTGAGTTGTTGATTTCACCCAATAGTTCAACCGAATATGAAATTCATGTATCGAGAAAAATAGCAAATTAGGAGAATGTAATGGCGGATCCATTTATGTCTGAAATAAGGCCTTTCGCTTTTGATTTTGCACCTAAAGGGTGGGCTTGGTGTGATGGGCAATTGTTAGCAATCAGTCAAAACCAAGCTTTGTTTTCATTACTTGATACTCAGTATGGCGGTGATGGGCGAACTAATTTTAAATTGCCAGATTTACGTAGCCGAGTGCCTGTTGGCATAGGTAATGGCTATGATGCTGGCATGACGGCGGGAGTGGAACAAGTAACGCTTACAACGGCAGAAATACCCGCTCACAGTCATTTATTAACAGCCACTACGGATGATGGCGTTAATCCACCAATTTTCACTAACAGAGTATTTTCTAGAGCTGTTGATGCACCAGGTAAAGGGGATCCTAACATTTATGGTGCAGCAACAAATCTAACCGCATTTGCTGAAAATATGGTGTTAAATACCGGAGGTAATCTGCCTCATACGAATGTTCAACCAACAGCAGCAATTAACTTTTGTATTGCATTGGTTGGCGTGTTTCCTAGTCGAAATTAATGGAGGTTGATTATGGCAGAGCCTTTTCTTGGTGAAGTAAAAATGTTCGGAGCAAGTTTTGCTCCTCGTAACTGGGCTTTTTGTAATGGGCAGTTAGTGGCTATTGCGCAACAAGATGCGCTATTTTCTTTACTGGGTACGACTTATGGGGGCGATGGTCGTACTAGCTTCGCATACCCTGATCTGCGAGGTCGATTACCGGTTAAATATGGCCAAGGAAATGGTTTGTCACGTTATCGACTAGGGCAAAAAAATGGCACAGAAAATGTCACTTTAACGTTGATGAATGTACCAAGTCATAGTCATCAGTTGCTATCAAGTACAGAGCCTGGAACAACACAAAGCCCAGAAAATAATGTGTTTGCTCCCAGTCCGAGCAACGAAAATATATATTACTCTGGTAACCCTACTCAGCCGCCTCAGATGCTCGCAGAACAGACGGTTCAAGTTTCAGGGCATAGTGCAGCACACTCCAACATGATGCCCTATACCTGCATTAATTTTATTATCAGCCTTGCTGGTATTTACCCGTCAAGAAGTTAGGAGTTGAGCACATGGCAGAACCATTTATTGCAGAAATTCGTATCTGGGGGAGTACTTTTAACCCTCGCGGTTGGGCAGGTTGTGACGGCCAAACAATTGCTATTAATCAAAATACAGCGCTATTTTCATTGATCGGCACTCTTTATGGGGGCGATGGTATCTCTTCGTTTAATTTACCTGATCTGCAAGGTAGATCTCCTATGCACTTTGGTCATGGACCTGGTCTATCAACGAGAATGGTGGGTGAATCAGCTGGTGAACAGCAGATAACGCTAAATCAAACTGAGTTACCTCAGCATAGACATTCATTATTTGGCTATTCCGAGGTGGGTAATAGTAGTAGTCCGGCTAATAATCATTTAGCCGTTGATGTAGGCGCAGGCACAGGGGTAATACGTTATACCGCTGAACAAAATCAAGCTACCACCACTACGATGGCCAGTAATAGTCTTGGTAATACAGGAGGTAGCCAAGGCCACGAAAATAGACAGCCATTACTAGCAATGCGTTTTTGTATTGCACTAACAGGTCTTTATCCCTCGCGTGGGTAATTGTTACAGCAGTACTTACAAGTGGATATGAGTGAAAACTGTTATGCGTGATTTGAATAGAAATTAAACATGGCTTATTCCTATATTAGCCTATAGTGAAAAGGAGCCGTCTTTTACTCGGAGGATACTGTGATAATTGCGAAGGTGTTTTTGCTGCTTACTGTGCTTTTTTTGCATAACAAAGTATTGAGCCAGCAGCCCCAGGCCGTTTTAACGTTTGCCAATAATGGTGAGCGAGTGGCGTTGTATGGGCAATTAAAAGACACAGTATTGAGTGATATACACGGGCAATTATTTTCTCTAAATCAACGGCTAATTGTTAAGAGTAAATTGTCAGCTGAGCAAATAAAAAGTTTACATAAAGATATTCTAAACTTGCAAATATTGACTCAGCTGCGCGAGGCCAACATTTATTGGTTAACCTTAAAGCCTAATACCCTGCCCGCAGTATTAACGACCTTGCAAGCAATTACTGAGATTATTGCAGTACAGCCAGATGTTGCACCACAAGGAAAAAGCGCTGCCAGTCATCCATTTAATCAAACGATACCTCAACGGTTAGCACCGGTAGCTATAGCTAGACAATGTAAGACTCCTAAAGCAGTGCGAGTGGCGATTATTGATGATGGTTTTGATTTTTCACATCATGAGTTTAGTGATCTTAATGTTTTATTTTCCTACGACGTAGAAACAAGAGTTTTAGCAGCAACACCGCACAGTAGCCGTGACTACCATGGCAATTTAGTGGCGGGGCTTATTGTGGCGAAACAAGATGGTAGCGCAGTTGAAGGCGGGGCACCTGATAGTGAATTGATTGCTATTCGTCAGGTTACTACGTGGACCTCGTCGCTGATCATTGCGTTTAATGTGGCCAAACTTATGAAAGCGCAGGTGATTAACTGTAGTTGGGTTATGCCATTTATGTCGGACTTGGCAGTGACTGTGATTGATGAATTAGCTGCTATGCAGCACCGACCTTACATTGTTGTTGCAGCAGGAAATGAAGCGCGACCAGCATGTGAAGCTAATCACCTTACACAATTAGATTCGGTGATTGTTGTAGGAGCCAAAACGGCACAGGGCAAGGTGGCAAATTTTTCAAACTTTGGTCCGTGCGTTGATGTATTCGCTCCGTTTGGCGTAGTCACTACAGACCGTGATGGCTATCGTTTATTTGGTGGTACGTCCTCAGCTGCAGCGTTAGTGTCGGCATCGCTTGCACAGGCTTTATCGTGTGATGTGCAGCCGACATTACAGCAGCTTAATATGTATTGGAATAATCCTTTTGTAACAGCCAGTTAGCAAAACTTAATTTGAGTTGGTTGTTGGTGGTTTGGTATTTATCTATAGGTATAACATGGAAACACATGATAGGGAATCGATCGGCAGCCAGCAATCATTTGATTTTAAAAGTCACTATACAAGTAACTTGCCCTCTATTTTATCTCTTTTAGGGATCACCCTAGCAGTGACGAGTTACCAAGCACAGCGGCTTATTTTGTTGCGTACAGTTAAAGGTAAATTAGATACCAATTTAATCGCATTTCCTAGGCCGATGGGAATTTATGCTGATAAAAACCGTATAACGATAGGTACATTAAATCAGGTTATTAATTTTCAACGTAGTGACATTTCACTAAAAAGTGTGAAATCGGGCTATTTAGATAGCTTAGAAACATTGCCTGCGAAGCTGCAAAATCCAGAAATGATCGAGCAATTGCAGCAACGGACTGCACAACTCAATGCGATTAAACAAGCTGATTCGCTATTTACACAACGTGCCGCTTTAACTACTGGAATGATTAATATCCATGATATTGCATGGGGAAATGAGGGGCTATGGGTGGTGAATTCGGCCTTTTCATGTATCTCTAAATTGAACTCAGACTATAGTTTTGTTGCTTGCTGGCAACCACCGTTTATATCAGAGCTGGTGGCAGAAGATCGGTGTCATCTTAATGGTATGGCTCTATTGGCGGGCGAGCCGCGTTATGTCACAACGTTTAACCAAGCTAATCAAAAAGATGCTTGGCGAACATTCAATCAATTAGATGGCACTTTGATTGATATAAAAACGAATAAGATATTAAAAGCAGGGCTGATCATGCCGCACTCGCCAAGGTGTTATCAAGGCTTGGTTTACTACTGTGAATCAGGACGAGGCGAAGTGCAATCATACAACCCGAGTAACGGTGAAACAAAAGTGCTGTGTGTTTTACCCGGTTTTACCCGTGGAATGATTTTTTTTGGTGATTTATTAATTGTTGCGACAAGTAGAATTCGTGCGAGTAAACATCGCAATAAAATACCACTTGATGAGCAGTTAGGGGCTGAAAATAGTCGTTGTGGCGTATGGTTAATTGATGTGAAAAATGGCGAAATCATCGCCAGTATTGAATTTAACGGCGATGTGCAGCAGCTTTACGATATTGCTGTACTGCCAAATACCCTAGTACCAGAAATTATTCAAAGCTCAGATAGCCTAGCAAGCCACTTGTTTGAGTTTTATCAGGAGTCAATGACATGAATGTTGTGCCAGTAAAAAGAACCATATTAAGTGCCGTATTGCCGGTGTTATTAAGCGGTGGTGCATTTGCTTCTGTGGCTTCATCGCGCCGTAGTGTACGTATTAATAATATGGAAAGTAAATTTCAACCTTATGAAATAAAACAGCAAAGTAATAAGGTTAATCCATTTAATGCATTTGCCACTAGCAATAAAACAACAACACAAAATGCTCCAGCGAGTACTGCAGATAATAACGATGTTCAACAAACTATGGCGTTTTTGCGCGAGCAAGGTTTATTAAATACCTCGGTTACAGAAACAAGCATAGTGTCAGGTGATAGTGACATTAGTGCCAGCGATACAATGGTAAGAAAAGTATTTGCAGTTGATGATTATTGCGAATTACCAAACGGCTATTGCCTTACATACGTAACCGGAACCTTTAGCTGTAATATACAAGGTGGCACTTACGGGTTTTGTGGTACCCCAGCAACTGCGCCTGAAATTGATGTACTTGAAAATGGCAGTACTACACTCAGTGAGAATTTTGGTAATGTTGAGGCTAATGGTAGCTCTGCTATAACAAAAACGTTTTTAGTTAAAAATACCGGTAATGCCAACCTAACTATCTCTAATATAGCCATAACAGCTGGAGCGAGTCATTTTTCTGTTCAAAATGATGGTTGTGGTCCTTTTCCTGTAACCTTAGTTGCCGGTGCCTCTTGCAATGTAGTGGTTGCTTTTGCAACTACGTCGCTTGCCTCAGTGAGCGGTAATTTACGTATTACTAGTAATGATAGCGATGAATCAACGTATAACATCGCTTTACAAGGAACCGGTGTTGATACAACTGCCCCAGCCATAAGTAATGTAAGTATTGCAAATAGTAGCGCTAAAGTAGGTGATACAGTTACTGCAACAATTTCTGTCAGTAATGATAGCGACAATTATACAACAGGCAGTGGTGGAATTTCAGGCACTATTGCCGGGTATCCGGTAACCAATTTAAGTAAAACGAATAACTCGACCTATACCGCCCAGTTCACTATTACAGATGGTGGACAAGATATTGCTGCCGGCTCAAACGTGCCTGTTAGGATTACTTTGAGTGATTCTTCGGGTAATACCAGTAGTATCTATAACAATGCAATTGTACAGGCAAATGATGCTATTTACGCTAACTTACCCAATGTGAGTGTATCGACAGCAGATGGTAACCTAGGAGAAGACGGTGATACTGAGGTAATTTCGGTATCACTTAGTAATAGTTTGAATAATCAATGGCCTGTTGCGATTACTGCGGCGCTTGCATTTAACGACACTAATAATAGTGGTAGCGATCTGGATTATACAGTTGATAGTGCGTCAGTAACGATAAATGCCGGAAGCACAAGTGGTAGTGTGACTGCTACAGGTAAGCCTGACACATTTTATGATGCAGCTATAAACGAAAGCTTTGCGGTGACTCTTAGCTCTGCGAGCACTGGTACTATAACGGGCTCTGCGGCGACAGTGACAATCATTGATGCGGAGTCAGCCCCTGTGGTGTCTCTTGGCTTGAGTGATACTAACCTTACTGAAAATAGCGGTTCTAGTACGCTTTCGGCAACATTGAGTGTGCCGACATATGAAAATGTAACCGTTAATTTGGGGTATTCAGGAACAGCAACTTCAGGAAGTGACTATAATACACCTGTTAGTAGTATGACTATATTGGCAGGAGATATAAATACAACTACAGCTATAACAAGTATTGATGATGCTATCGAGGAAGGAACAGAAACGATTGTCATTGATCTGAGCTCCGTTTCAGGCGGCAGCGCGAGCGAAAGTGGTATACAGCAACAAACACTGACTATTTTAGATGACGATGATAATACCGCTCCTGTACTCGCCTTAGTCACTGCAGTGACTACACCAACTAACGATAGCACTCCGAACTTTATATTTTCTAGTAATGAAGCTGGCACAATTAGTGTTGCAGGAAATTGTGGTTTATCTAGCTCAACAACCGCGTCGCTAGGAAATAATACGGTTACGTTAACTCAAACAGACAATAACAGTGCACTTGTCGATGGCACTTACAATAACTGTAGCGTGACGGTTACTGATGCGGCGAATAATACCAGTAGTGTATTAAGTATCCCAGCATTTACGATTGATACCACAGCTCCCGTATATACATCAGTGGTACAAACTGGCGATGGCACTTATAAAGCGGGTGAGACCATTACCTTTAATTTAAATTTAGGGGAGGCGGGGTTAATTGTCACTGCAGATCTAACTGTGCTAGATAGCGACTTTAGTAGTTCTTCATCATTAACCGATAATAGTGATGGTACTTATAGCATTACCACCGCAGCACTTAATAGTAATGGTAATATGCAAGAAGGTAGCGCAATAGCAGTTACTTTTATCGCTACAGATCCAGCAAACAATAGCTTGAACAACAGTAGCCTGACTTTGTTATTAGATAAAAGTGCCCCAGTTAGTTTAACAATTAATACCCCCATTGAAGGCGACGATATTGTTAATGCGAGTGAAGACGACACTGTACTGATTACGGGGGCCGGGGCTGAAGCGAATGCCGCGGTTAATATAAGTATTGACGGAGTGAATGCCGCAACGACCGCAGATGGCAGTGGCAACTGGACACTCAGTGGGAATGAATTAGATATCAGTGCATTAAATAATGGCACATTAACGGTATCGGCAACGCAAACTGATAGCGCAGGCAATACCTCTGTCGCCGCTACTACCACGATCACCTTAGACAACACTTCGCCAACAGCTGTGACAATTAGTACCCCGGTTGCCGGCGATGACGTGGTAAACGCAGCAGAAGACAATGCTGTGGTGATCAACGGTGCAGGCGCCGAAGCGGGTGCTACGGTTAATGTTAATATTGGCGGCGTGAATACCTCGGTCACAGCTGATGGTAGTGGTAACTGGA
>NZ_PNDT01000371.1:0-299 GCF_005886375.1 Pseudoalteromonas sp. S1727 | reverse complement strand
GATATACCGAATTCTTAATTTGTTAGTTGATACACAGCTGAAAAGATTCTCTTAGCAAGTAGCAATGCATCGATAGAGAGGTTTAATGGCTAAATCTCTTGTTAGGTATCAAGTTTATCGAAATAAATTACTTAATTATGTATAAATTCACGCAGTGCAATTGATTGATTTTTTCGTGAACGGTAAATACCATTTATGCCTATCGTTTTTGGTATTAAGTGTGGAAGTTTGTGAACAAGATGACGATTATTTATGTAATTTTGCACGGCTAATTTTGGTTGTAAGGTTATGACTTGATC
>NZ_PNDT01000370.1:0-208 GCF_005886375.1 Pseudoalteromonas sp. S1727 | reverse complement strand
CGACCACCTAAGATGGTGAAATCAGCAAATGTGCTTTCAAGTTGATCTTGGTAATCATCCCACAGTGGTAATTGCCATGCACGGTCGCCACTTTGTTCAGATGCTTTTAATAAGTCATGTGCCAGTGGATTGTGGTTTGATAACAACCCTGTGGCATGAGCACCATGGCCAACAATACTGGCACCGGTTATAGTGGCTACATCAATTA
>NZ_PNDT01000369.1:0-360 GCF_005886375.1 Pseudoalteromonas sp. S1727 | reverse complement strand
TAATGCCGCCTATGCGTCGCACAATTGCAGATGATGGAAAGCGAAGCGCAAGCTAAAATGATGCAATTAAAACAAAACCAACAGCGCCAACGCAGTGAAGAAATGTGTGGAATTCTATTTGCAGTACCAAGCTTGGCAGCGAAAAGTACGTTGTTAGTAGAGCTTGAAATCTGCAACTTCAGAGGTAGGAAATAAATTTAAGCGCATTGATACTCTCATTGCAGATGGAAATACAGTAGCGGCTAAAACACATTTGGTTGATATGTTAGCAGCGCACCCGGAACTTAAGGTGCACTTAACTGAGCAATATAAACAGCTATTACAGTAAAATGTAATCGACTTATGTTCGCTATATGGCTA
>NZ_PNDT01000368.1:0-236 GCF_005886375.1 Pseudoalteromonas sp. S1727 | reverse complement strand
TTTGATATTAACCGCTCAAACCTTCCTGAGTTTTATTAGGAACGCTTACTGGCGCTTAATGATAGCCGTAGTACAAAAGAGGGGGTGATTGTGCTTACAGCGCAAAGTCACCGTACTGAAGAGTTAAACAGAGAAGATGCACTTGCACGCTTAAAAGAGTGGATTGTCTAGGCTAATAACGTACAAAGGGCACTTCGTGCCACCAAGACCAGCCGAAGTTCACAGCGTAAACGCAT
>NZ_PNDT01000367.1:0-295 GCF_005886375.1 Pseudoalteromonas sp. S1727 | reverse complement strand
GTCGAGTTAATTTTGGTGTTGATTATTATTTTTATAATTGCGATGCATGTGATAACTCAATCCCTCTCCGTGGAACTCCCTAAAGCACTAGTAACAAATAGTGAATTAACTGAACATGTAGAAAGTATAAGTTTCCAAGTTATGGCTAATGGTCAAATCAAATGGCAACAGCAAGATATTGATATTACTGCGCTTAAAGCTAACATAGAAAACATAGCGCAGCAATCTCCTCAACCTAGCTTGCAATATGCAAGGATCTGCAAAAGTACCCTATGAAAAAGTAGTACAAGTGATG
>NZ_PNDT01000366.1:0-280 GCF_005886375.1 Pseudoalteromonas sp. S1727 | reverse complement strand
ATCCGGTTAAATAATTCATAGCCCCTGATAAGTGGCTTTTTTTTGTTTGTATGGTAAATTAGTTTATATTTTTTTTTTGAGAATAGAATTGGAATTTTTATATGAGTACGGCCTGTTTTTTGCCAATACGGTGACTTTTGTGATAGCTGTTGCTGCTATTATTTTAATCAGTGTAGCTGCAGCGGCAAAGCCTAAAAGTAAAAATGGGGAAATTCAGATTGATGATATATCAGAGCAACTTGATGATTTAAATAATAATTTTATCGAAAGTACTTTATCT
>NZ_PNDT01000365.1:0-294 GCF_005886375.1 Pseudoalteromonas sp. S1727 | reverse complement strand
CCTGCGCCACAGTTTAATTTAGGTGTTTTGTATGCCAAAGGTGATGGCGTTGCCGAGGATTATAAAGAAGCTATGCGCTGGTATGCAAAAGCCGCTGGTTATAATTATACTCTGTCTCTATTTAATATGGCGCTAATTGATTTTTAAGGTCATGGGGACGAAAAAAATATAGAAAAGTCATATATATTGAATACGGTTGCTGAATACAACGGTAATTTAGATGCAAGCCATAGTCGCTAGTTAGATGAACATAAACTGAAGCCAGCGCAAATCACAGCGGCCAAAGAAAAAGCC
>NZ_PNDT01000364.1:0-270 GCF_005886375.1 Pseudoalteromonas sp. S1727 | reverse complement strand
GGAGAGCTTCCACAGCAAAAGATGAGCCATCTTCACTTTCACCGTTCTCATTGATAGCATAGGGCTGTAAGATTTCAACACTGACATAACGGGCATCTATCATGCGTTGAAATAATGCACCAATTGCCGGAGCTTTTACTTTCTCTTGGGCTATTTCATAAAAGTCGATGCCGCTGTTCAGTACTTGGATAATGTCAGTGAGAGGATTAACGTCTTGTCATTGATGGGTATTCCTAATTGTGAACTCATGAAGTAATATGAAATTCACAC
>NZ_PNDT01000363.1:0-227 GCF_005886375.1 Pseudoalteromonas sp. S1727 | reverse complement strand
ACATATTTTTTCTGCCCAAGCGTCTGAGGACAGGGCGTGCGCCTTTCAGTGATGCTGACGGTACACACGCTTATCCATATAGACAGGCCTTTTTAATACTCGAGATCGGCTCGGTGCGTTTATTTGCTCTCGAATATTTATTACGTTTTTGGTCATGGGGTGACCGCGTAGAATACAACTCCTTAGAGTGCAGTGCCTTTAAACGCAGCTTAAAGTACTTAAGATCA
>NZ_PNDT01000362.1:0-357 GCF_005886375.1 Pseudoalteromonas sp. S1727 | reverse complement strand
TGTAAATTTCATCTAACAAAATTTTTCCGCCAATCAGTAAAGTGGTATCAGAGTTAGTGAGTTTAATACTCTTGTCTGGGGCGTCAAATTGATATCTTGGCCGCTCTAAAAAACGTGTGAATAATGCCGAAGAAATGGCCACTTCTGCCGCTTTATCATCTAGTTGTGCATTAACCACGTTGTCTCGATCTAGCTCTTCGATTTTACGCTCTTTTTGATCGACTTGATGGTCAAGTTCAGCTAAACGTTTTTCCAGTTGATCAAGGCGTTTATATGTTTCATTTGCAAGCACAGGTTGTTAGCTTATTATCGTTCCTACAGCAGTTTCACAAACTGAGTGATGAAATATGTTCATCT
>NZ_PNDT01000037.1:0-3151 GCF_005886375.1 Pseudoalteromonas sp. S1727 | reverse complement strand
ACTGCAATCAACAACTTCCCTAAAAAAGAGAATTCCTATAGCATTAAGCATACCAATAAAAATGTTGAGTGAGGAGTATGCTTCGTTCAACAAGGTATTTATACGATACAAACAACGTAACGTATAAATACTAAGACGTTAGCTCTCTTAGGCAATCTATCCTAAAAAAGGAATTTCAGATGTGGAAATCTCAAGCCGATACAAAAGAACTTATAAAAAGTATTGAGAATATTGAACAATTAGAACGTCTTTATTCCCTTAGTTTATTTTGGAAAAATGCAGTTTATCCTGAGGATTATATTGCATCAAAAGAGTGGGTTCACTATTTAACACTTAGTGTTTCAGGTGAAGAAATTGTAAATCAAATAATAGAAGAAACCGGAATAGCTAAAGATGAGTACTTTTTCATGTCTTTGTTCGGTCGTTTTTTTCACCATAATTTAATTTTTGATCATGAAAAATCTAATATAGATGAAATACAAAGGCTTTTATCACAAGAGATTTTAGGTGAAAAAATTACATTTCCTTATAGGTTTGGTCGATTGTTATATGATCGATTTAATGATTACATAAAAACGAATAAAACCAAGCATTTATTACCCGAAGATACAAAGACGCTCTTGACAGGAACACCAAAAGGTATATCTCAAGTGAGTGATATAATTATAGGTCCACTAGGAGTTTTAAATTCTAGTGTTCCTAGGTTTGTTCCACCAACATTGACTCTACCGCTTTGGCACTGTTCTGATACTGGTTGCAATGCTCCACACTTTGTAAATTTAGTTCCTCCCGTAAATGGTAAATTACAGGATGTTTACCAACAAACAGAAACAGCAGTTAAAAAACATTATGGACCACCATCTGAGTGGGCTCCTGCATTGAAGTGGATTCACCGGAAAGGTGAATTGGAACATTGGCGAAGTTATTCTGCAATTATGGAGTTAATAGCTGAAAGTTTATTTGGTAACGAAAGGACTGCTTTGCTTGCTTGTGCCTTAAAGGGAGAGTCGAAGAATCAACTAAGAGAACTAATAAGTTCACCGCCTAAGAAAAAATCGGATGGAACAGGTAAGCCAGAAGAAGTTGCTGAACGATTAAGTGCTGAGGAACAATTACAATTATTAATGACTTTATCTGATAATCAATTAATCCAATATATTGATGAATTAACCGCAGCAAACAAAATAAAAATCCCAATCGGAGAAATTAGAAAGGCTAAGTTTTACTATAGAGGTAGAAGTGGAGATGATATTTGTGAATTATCGTCTTTCGGTATCAGATCGAGAATAGAAAACCCATTGATTAATCTAACTGCTTTAATCTGGAATGCGTACTACAGTGATGGGATTACACAAGAGCTAGAGTGGAAATTAAGAGAAGTGAATGGGCGTGACGCTAGAGAATCTTTAACAATCTATGCAAGGGAGTATGGTCCAGAGAAGACAGTTACAGATTTAATTTTAAGCATCAGTTCTGTTACAAAGAAAATATGTAATGATATAAAGCTTTCTTTAGATTTAATCCAAGGTTCAAATAGTAAAGCAGTTAAAAGGATGCTTTGGAAACTAGGTTTTGCTCCTAATGAATATGATGATTTGCTTTTAAGGCTAAAAGCGAGGTTAACCTCTTTTAATGAAAAAGCTTTATCAATTAATAAAATTGATGATGAATCTGATCGCGAAGGAATAAGATCGATTGGTGTCAATTTATTTGTTTCATTAGAAGAATACCTTGATAGGTTGATTTCATATAATGTTTGGTTGCTATCAAATGACCATTTCAGTGAAAGTAAATTTGTTTATGATATAGATATTGGTCGCCAACGGGTCAGAAAGTACTTGTCCAATAGCAGCGATAATTCGATTGAATGGTCAATTAAAGGAGATAATTCCTTAGGTGTATTACTTTATTTTTTATCTGAGTTATTAACTTGGCTAAATAATTTAGAAGAAACCTCAAGAGACAAGTTAAAAAGGAATGAGGATGACCTTCCTCATTACATTCATGATGAATTACGACCTTTTCCATTTCGTCACATGGAGTTTTGGGCTGACACTGACGTGAGGGAATTTTCCTTATATAAAGATGGCTTAGCTTCAATTATCAGGTTAATTAACCAATCAGATTTGGCCTCTATTCGAAATGGTATAGATCATTTTCGTGATGAAGATTCTTTCCCTGAAATTGATAAAATGATTGCATGTGCAACCAGATTGCAGCAAGCAGTAGAGATGTCGGATATTGGTAGGTATTTTCCTAAATCGTTTTCATTAACCTCTGAAAGAAAAGATAGTTTTAATGGAATAGAGTTTACTTTTGAAGACTACAGAGGAAAAGAGTTTAAATCTTTTGGACCAGCAGTAGTGTCAGGTCTTCCAAAACCTAAATTCGGTGAACCTATAGTAATAGCTCCTTGTAACTTGCTTGGGCTACCAAACTCTAATTTAATGTTTAAAATTAGGATTAGTAGTGAATTTTCAAGGCATTGGGAGAATTACCCAAGGAGAAGGAAGATTGTTTCTGTATCCGAAACTGAGCAAGATGAAATTCACGAGAGCTAATCGGGTAGCCGGAGGTCTCCTCCAGCCCCCACACCACCCATCATGCGCTTTTCATTTGCAGGAAGTGCAATGGGCAGTTCATCTCCCGTAATGAATATTGATCCAAATATCTCTCAATGACACTAAACCTTTTGACGCTAAATAGTCATTGCCTAGTGCAATGTTAATTCCTTTTGTTTTTGAGCTTCTACAAGGACCTTTACTGGTGATACCACATGCAATGGCGAGTCGTTCGCTAACACCCAATTTCATTAAACAGCGTACTTTTGTGCGTGCTATTCCTTTGAAAAGAGCGTCATTGCAGCCAGTAGCACATTCTTATCCTGCGGCGGAGCCAATGATCTAAATCCACCGTTAGCTGATAAGCGTTGGCTATTAGGGAGTAGTGTCCCCAGCCGCGCAAATACTGTTTGAGTTTATGAATTTGTAGGGTCATTGAGATCCCCCAGTTGCGGTTAGTGAGCTCCCTGACATTTGCTTTAAATTTCTTTAGCGCCTGTTCGTGGATCTGCACTTGACCGTAGCGGAAGGTAAACCCGAGAAATTTCGAGCCTGATACTGGACCGACCCGACTTTTCGATTCGTTCACT
>NZ_PNDT01000361.1:0-230 GCF_005886375.1 Pseudoalteromonas sp. S1727 | reverse complement strand
ATCTATTGTTTGTTGTTTTGGGAGAGCTTAGTTCGCTTTATGGATAATACCAATCCATTGCCCTATTTTCCTGAGTACGAAGGATACAGATACCTTGCACCAATCCCCGCTGAGTTTGATAAACAACAACATCTCCCATCGGTGTACTGGCGAGATATGAGCCACGCCCAACAAACTGAAAACTACCATCATTTATATGATGCAGCATACAAAATAGATTGTTATAACTA
>NZ_PNDT01000360.1:0-386 GCF_005886375.1 Pseudoalteromonas sp. S1727 | reverse complement strand
AGTACTTACCGCTCCGACATCCTCTAAGAAGTATTCTCTTGCCCTGTCTCTGCATCGCTATCATATCCTCACTCTTGTAAATCGTGTGCAGATATCTACCAAGAAGATAATTTAACCTTTGATATGAAAGTTAAATATGATTTCACAAAAAATCTAACTGTGTACTTTGATGCCATTAACTTAACGGATGAATCCGATTTACGATACTTCAAAGGTAATGATTTAGGGGGAGGCGAGATCCTCTATCAACGTGAAGATTATGGTCGTACTATCCAATTAGGTATGAATTATAAATTTTATTAATAATCAATGAATAACAAAACGTTAATGCCACACACAATTAACGCGTAAATGCCACGCTTCATCCTTGGAGGGATGCATGAATA
>NZ_PNDT01000359.1:0-230 GCF_005886375.1 Pseudoalteromonas sp. S1727 | reverse complement strand
CCATCAACCAGCAAAAATAGCATGATTTTAATTGGTATCGATACGATCATCGGCGAAAGCAACAGCATACCCATCGCCATTACTACCGCTGCAACTAAGAAATCACCAATTAAAAACGGACTATAACACATATCACCGATAATGATAGCGGTTTGTAATTCACTGCTCACAAAATCTGGAATAACCACGATGAGGGGGGTTGCTTCTGGGGAGGCTAACTGATCATAACC
>NZ_PNDT01000358.1:0-281 GCF_005886375.1 Pseudoalteromonas sp. S1727 | reverse complement strand
TGCTCAATCTACTGGAGATGATAGTTTTCAACTACCTTTACCTGCAACTTATGTTGTAGATCAACATGGGATAATCTCCTACGCTTTTGCTGATGATGATTATAGATTACGCGCAGAGCCAATTGATGTGCTTAACTCATTAAAGGTGGATTAATAATGATTTTAATTTAAAAAATACTTAGCGTGATTGTTACTTTTTTAGTCTCTTCCAGTTTATTTGGAGCAAACGGTATGTCAGATCAATCTCAGATAAACAAACCAAAAGTATTTATTTTTGATGT
>NZ_PNDT01000357.1:0-251 GCF_005886375.1 Pseudoalteromonas sp. S1727 | reverse complement strand
TAACGGCTCAAGACGTCCTACCCATGCAGACTTTACCGCCAATATATACAAAATTGCCGGGACATTATCTGCAATGCCTATTGTTTCATGTAATACTGTGTGTATGTCCGCTAATTGGTTGTTCATCGCGGTATCAATCAGTTGATGAATGTTTGGGCTGGCTTGAGCTAGGTATTTATGATGCGCAGTTCTCTATTGTTGACGTATTTTCTGCGCTGCGACTTCACCTTCCAGTAAAGTACGTTTTTCCA
>NZ_PNDT01000356.1:0-241 GCF_005886375.1 Pseudoalteromonas sp. S1727 | reverse complement strand
CACCATAATGGGCCGTTACTAAATAGGGCGTGAAGTGAATTCCTTGCGTCAGGTTGGTCATTAGTATGACTAGTTCAGCGGCTGACGTTTCGTAACTAGCAAACGCAGTTAGAGTAGCTATAGTGAGTGTAGAGATTTTCATGATTCGATCCTATTAATGATGATTCACAATGAGTATCAAAGAGAGACATCAAGAAACCCTCACGAACTTAGCACTTTTTTATCACAACAGTACCAATCA
>NZ_PNDT01000355.1:0-370 GCF_005886375.1 Pseudoalteromonas sp. S1727 | reverse complement strand
TCCGCCCTTTATCTGTGGAGAATATTCGTTCTGCAAATGATGAAGCTCATCATTTAACGCTTTTGATTGATGCCTTACATTTGCTCAATTGTGCAGAGTTTGGCGGTATGCCTTTTACGATGCGGCCATTATCAATAGCTGAGTTACTGCTTACAGTTAAACAAAAATACACCACTATTTTTAAAAATAACGCTATTGAATTAAATATCTCTGAATTCAGCGAATAAATAACAATTAGTGGTGACAATACCCGATTGATGCAGTTATTTGGTAATATTTTAATGAACGCGGTGCATTATGCTCAGTGTTCAAAATTACAAATAGCAGTCACTAAAGTCACGTCAATAAGCCAAAACTATGTTGTTATCAA
>NZ_PNDT01000354.1:0-220 GCF_005886375.1 Pseudoalteromonas sp. S1727 | reverse complement strand
AGCCACATGCTGATGGAGCGGGTACTAGTATTTTGCCTTGGCGGTTTATATCACCACCACAGTAAAGGCTAGTGGCGTTTTCTTGTAAGGGTTTTATACGGTGTTTTTTGGCACTTGCAAAGCGAGTAAATTGTGCAGCGTAGAGGTTAAAACTAAGGCAAGCCAAAACTAGCGCAAGCAGAAAATGCGACATATCCAATCACTTTACTGAACTACAGGA
>NZ_PNDT01000353.1:0-237 GCF_005886375.1 Pseudoalteromonas sp. S1727 | reverse complement strand
AATATATGGCTGTTCTATTTTATATGGTGAGCATGTCACTAATTCCATGGATAAATAGATTGATGTAACTCAGCGTCTTGGTGATATTCATCATGCTTATAATATTAAGAATGGTATTGAACCTCAAGCATTGCTTAAAAAGATTACTGATGTTATGGATGTGGGTGAACGTGCAGGTCCACAAGATAATTTAGAGCTGATCCGCAAAGTATCTAAACACGTTCTCAGCGCGAAAGT
>NZ_PNDT01000352.1:0-263 GCF_005886375.1 Pseudoalteromonas sp. S1727 | reverse complement strand
ATCGTATAAGTAGTCTGAATTAGCAATATACTCTTAAATTTACGTTACTTCATCATGAATACGTTTGGCGTTTCGGTCTGCATCACCATCAAAAACTGGCGGCGTAGGATGTGAAGCCAGATCATGTAAGGATTTTCCTTTAACTGTAATTGTTAAGTCCCAAAATCATTATGACCTTAACCGGAATTCTTGCCATTGCTATTGGATAGACCTATTTTCTCCTGTCTTAGGCTGAATAGCCATTATGCCATTTGGCATATCTT
>NZ_PNDT01000036.1:0-69418 GCF_005886375.1 Pseudoalteromonas sp. S1727 | reverse complement strand
TAAGCACAACCTAAAAAACACTAAAGAAAAAGCACTAGCTACTCTCGATCACCCGGTCCAAAGGTCAATAGTTGCCTTTAACCAAAAATGGACAAACTATTACAGTTGTCCATTTTGGTTTAGGAAATATCCTTATGATGCCATCAAGTTATACCTAACTGACTATATTGTTACCTTTATTCTCTTGCTGATGAATAGTGACAGGCCAGCCCGGGAACTGGTTACTTGCTTTACCATCGGTTATATCGACTAAAAACTTATAGGCATCCATTGTGTATGTGAGCTTGTCAGAATCGAAGGTAATAAAACCAAAGCCGCTGCCTTTTTCATGAGCCTTTACATAGCGGTTATTTGATTTTCCTACTTCAGGATTCCCTACCGCATAGACATAAATCTTATTACCGAAGGTATCATTATACTCGCCTGTTTCAGCAAGCCCATGTGCAGGGCGGTTTTGATAAGGCATATTCATTGAATCTGGCTTCCACCACCTTGGCCAACCGGCAGAAATAGCTGGCGTACAAAAAGCCCAGTTACTATCCCTTTGTTGATTTACGCCATATTGAGATAAAGACCCTAAGTGGGTATCACCACAAATATGTAACGCCATAGAGTCACGCATTGCATCAATTGCACGATTTCGCGCAGATGCAGGCCAACCACTTGAATCGAAATCGTATTTTAAAAAGCGATCAGGTAACGGCTGATGAGTTGAGATAGCCGCAAATACCGTTTGGCTCAACACCGCTTTTAATTTATGCCCGCGCCAGTCTTTACCCCACGCTTTAAGAAATTGCTCCTGTCGACTGCCTAATAAATCTAAACCTGGAGGATTAAACACAGGATTATAAAAAAGTGGATCTTCATCTTGCCCTGTTTCGCCGACCGCAACATTTATGCGTTCAGGGCCACTTTTCCATTGTCTGTCGGCAAGAATCGCAAAACCGACACCGCCATATAGCATAGTGCCATAATACGAGCTAATACCATTAGTTGGCGTTGGATCATAAGGATCTGGATGATGGTTGAGAGTGGTTTTATGTACCATATTAATCACCCGTGCTGAATCAATGTAACCACCTAAAACACTCGCTGAAGGGTCTTTCGAAATGTTTTCCATTCTTGCACCACCCTCACCCCACAAATTGCCTTGGAGTACATCATGATCATCGGGCAAACAAATTGTCGGTTGATTACGCATGACCTCTTTGAAAGCCCAACCAAATTGATAGAACTTACGTAAGTAGTTCAAAATCGCCAAATCATCAGGCGTGCGAATTACACCAAACCCACCATGGCTTTCATAAATTTGATCGCCAGAAAAGAACACTAAATCGGGGTTTAGTTTTTCGACATTTTGCGCAACTGGCTGGTACGGAAAACCATAATCATTTTGACACGTGAGCGCAGCCATTCGTAATTTTTCACTTGCGGGGTTCGCTTTTATAACCCCTGAATATATATCTGGTGTGTGTGTACCGTCAGTGTGTTTTTCACGATATACAACCCGAAAAGGCTTATCGTGTGTTTCATCCCAATTGGCTATACGAAAAGTCGCCAACCAGCCGTCATGATCTATGACTTGCGAATCAATAGCGATCCACTGATTATTACGCTGGATCTGTAGCTCTATTTGCTGATTATCTTGCTCACCTATTGGCCCTGTATAAGCACTCAATTTCAGCACAAAACCTTCATGGCTCAATGTATCGTTTAACGAATACATAGTCCAAAGTATTGGACCAAACGCTTGTTCATCGATTACTGAAAATGCTTCACCTTGCATGGTCCAATTACTAAATTTATAACGTGCGCCTAATTTGTCTTCAGGTGCGTTTTCAAATGTAACAGACGGAATCGAGAAATTACTAACTAGAGCCACATTGCCTAATAACTCTGAAGCTGCCGCCAAATGGCTTAGAGTACCAATCACTTTACCTGACGACGCTAAACTAGCTGTTAACTCTAAAGCCATAGCGCCTGATTGAGGAGTGCCAGTCAGCGTCAAAGTAACAGCTTGATCCTCTATTGGAACCATTAAAGGCGTTGTGTTATTACCTAACACTAAATCGTTGTTTTTAATACCAAGGTCATAACCCTGCTGTACAAAACAGTTACTACGGTATTCATTTAATTCACTTTTAGCACCAAGACGAATACCCGCTCCACCATCCTTACCGTTTGGCTCTAAGCGAGACACTTGCACCGACATTGTAAAAGCTTGGTCAAGATGCGCTATTTGGTGAGTGAGTGAATGAACACTTCGATTACCGCCTCTACTTCTACATTCAGCAGCACCATTAACAACCCGCCAATCCTCCATCGGATTAGCCCAATATTGTTTGCCAAGCCATACTCTATCATGTGTTTTATGCCAATTATCACGATGAGCTTGAGTGCCGCGAGTAACAGTTGAAGTAGCAGCTCCTAAATGCCGAGTACAACCAGATACCCCTGTAGCAACAACACCAGCTGCTAATATTTTGAGTACAGAACGACGAGATATATTTTTATTCATAGTTTTAATCCCACAAATTGAATATTGTTAACAGTAAACAAACTATATGCGTTTTTTTATAAAAGATCAGCATTTGTTTTCTAAAAAACGATTACACATTAATAAAAGTGACATGTGAGCATGAGCGCGTGTTGTTCTTTTAGGAAGAAAATTTTTTGATCGAGTGGAAAGTGTGTAACCTTGTAGGCCAAGTAAGCTTCCGCGTTCAATTCATGCTCCTTGCAGAACCTTCGAGCAGCGCATATTTAGTGTTTATGTTGGTATTAAATTTATTAGTTACCTTGCAACAATCAATAAGGGATTTTTACTGATAGCTTTCTTAATCTGCTGTAAATAAGCGCTGTATCTTCATCGCGTCGAGTTTGCTTCTATCAGAACAACTGCAGTTCCAATTTCAAGAATGGTATTTATTCTCCACTTTCAGTTAATAAAAAGTTGCTATTTAATAACAAAAAAATGTAACCTTCATTAATTGTTAACAATTAACATTGGTGCATTGTGAGATTTCTAAATAACTATAAGATAAAAACTAGAATTTTAGCGCTGGTACTCATTCCCCTAGTAATTACCGGAATAATGTCTGCAGATAAAGTAAATTCATCGCTTGAGCAACGCCAAGCAATCAGCAAGTTGGATGCGGTACTCGAATACGCACATGTAGCTTATCCACTTATTGCGAATTTACTCGAAGAAGGCTTTTATACACGGCTGTATCTTGATACTCAATCTGACGCGACAAAACCTAAGCAACAAATGTTGATTCATCGCAAAAATGCGCTATTTCACGGTAAGCAGTTTAATGAGTTTATTAAGGATAATCAGCAAACTATCAATCAATTCCCAACTTTACGAGCTCAAATCGAAAAAATAGAAAAACAATTAATAGAGCTCAATGTTGTCAGGGAGGTTGCAGATAATAAAAGTCATTTAAGCCGTGATTACATGACTGAGCTAGGCCGAGAAGTACATACAATGTTCGAGATTAATCGGCTAATTCGCAGTTTGTTAATGACCTTGAGTGAAATTGTAGTGATCGCAAGTAGTGATCAACAACTCGGTAAAATGTCTAATGCTTACTATTACTTAGTTGCTAGCAGTGTTGAGCGTTCGTTTCACGATAGCTTTATTAATACGGCTATCAACAGCCAACTTGATGTCTACATTTATGGAGAAATATTCAGAAGCGCGACTGCAATTCAAACCTACAACAGCTTATTTTATAATTTCGCAAGTCCATTCGCTCAGACTGTACTTAATGAAATGAGCAAAGATCCGAGCTATTTAAAATCAGAAGAAGTCGCCCTAAAAGCACGCACAAACATCTATCAAACCGTCAATAAGCCTTTAGATATAGGCACAACTAATTGGCCTACTACTGTAAAAAATATGGCGCAGTTACAACAACATGCTATTGAAAGAGTATTGAAAGAACTCATTGACACTAAAAACCAGCTAATCGAACAAGCGCAAAACAATCTTTATAGTAATATTAGTACCTTAGCCTTACTGATCCTATTACTGACTGTTATTTCGTGGTTTATTATTCGTAGCATTACCCAACCGCTATCTGAAATAGTTAGCCAAGTTAGTCAACTTGCCGGCTCAAAGGATCTCACTCATCAATTTAAACACCAGGGTAATGACGAATTAACTGAACTTATCAACGCATTTAATTTATTGATTACGGGGTTTCATAGCACCTTATCAAAAATAGCCAAAGAGTCGGTGCAAATAGCAAATAACTCGCAAACCATGCATAACACTATACAAAACAGTACATTACTCAGTAATAATCAACAGTTAGCAACGCATAGTATTTCTGTAGCAATCAATCAAATGACCGCCACAATTAGTGAAGTATCTGCAATGACGAATCGCACTCACCAAGCAATTGAACAGGCGCATTCAGTATCAACGCAAAGTTTAGCAAACTCAAACATCAGTCAAACGATGATGCAAACATTAACGACTGAATTGAGCGCTACCACAGACGTGGTAAATGAACTCGATGAACAAGCAAAACTGATCAGCAATATATTAAATGTGATTGAAGGCATTGCTGAGCAAACTAACTTACTTGCACTTAATGCAGCAATAGAAGCTGCACGTGCAGGGACGACAGGACGTGGCTTTGCCGTGGTAGCTGATGAGGTCAGAAACCTAGCAAGTCGGACCCAGCAATCAACACAACAAATTCAGAGCCAAATCAACGCACTGCAAAGTGGTGCAAGTACAGCAACGCATAGCATGTCGCAGCTGCAATCTCATTCAGCCCAAGCAATTGAAAGTGTGATCAACAATGCTCAGTCGTTTACGCAATTAAAAGAGCAGCTTGATCAGGTTATGGATATGGCACTGCAAATAGCCACCGCAACTGAAGAGCAAACATCAGTTTCAAACTCAATAAACGAGCAAATAACCTTAATTAATAATGATGCACAATCTGTAGCAAATACAACCCAGAGCAGCCAACAAACCGTTGATAGCTTAACCCGTATCGTTGCAAACCTAGAAAGCTATATCAATGAATTTACCTTAGTCACACCACCCAAAAATAATTTATAAGGAGTAATATTAATGGATAACCTCGGCTTTAAACTCACGGCTATTACGGTCGCACTCGCTATGACAGCGTGCAGTCATAAAGAATCTAACGTATCGATGTCACAGCAGGTCGTATTTACAGATGTATCAGCTGAAGTGGGCTTAGATACAGATAAAAATTGGAAATACGGCGGCCCGTCACTCTCTGATCTAAATAACGACGGTTACTACGATTTATTGCTAACTAATCATGACTCTACGCCAGTTCAATTATTCTTATCAAATAGTGACTTTAGCTATACCAAGCAAGCTGATATTTACCCACGTGTTGATTTACATGGCATGGCCAGTGGCGATTACGATAACGATGGTGATAACGACATTCTGCTTTCATTAGGAGGTGGCAACGGCCTTACCCCTCAACCGCAACGGTTATTGCAAAACAATAATGGCCAATTTACTGATGTAACTGAGCAGGCTGGCTTATCAAAAATGGGCGCACGTGGCCGCTCGGTGCGTTGGGTTGATCTTGATAACGATGGCGACTTGGACTTTATACAAGTTAACGCCGAAAAGATGGTGACAGAGAATACCCCACGTAATATTTTGTTTGTGAATAACGGTAACGGCACATTTGAATATCACCCATCCCCAGTATTTGAAAACTTAAATAGTGAGCGTGTGTTAGTCACTGATTTTAACAACGATAATATCCCGGATCTTATCGGTTTTAATGGCTATAGCCCTTTGGTTGTTCTACAGGGCAATAATGACCTTTCCTTCACCGATGTAACGTCTCACGTATTACCAAAAGGGCTTGAAACAACAGGAACGTTGACTCTAGCGCATGCAGATATCGATAACGATGGCGATATGGACTACTACCTAGCCAGAGGTAAGCTGCATTACAGCATTGCGAATAATAGCATCTCCTATAATAACGAACTAAAACGTTTAGACTTAAGAGACGAAGGTAATAAAAGCCATGACGGACTAAGCCTCATAACACAAGGGAGTTTGATTTTAAGTGATTTTTATCATTTTCCCCGCGGTAAAAAAATGGCTGCCATGCCAGTATATTTAGGTGAACAACAAGTTCAAATTACAACGCCATCAGATGAGTACGTGATCAACCCAGAGCAAGCACAGGGCTTTGCCAAGTCTATTACTAAAACCGGTTGGTACATTGGTTATTTAGGCAATAACCAATGGCGTGTAGAATGGCACTTAGCTGATGACTTAGCCTGGGATGTCCGTGCTTCATTTAAAAATGTCTTAGATTATAAAACACAGTGGACACCGCAAAACCTTGCATTGCAGGATATTTTACTTCGTAACGACAATGGCCGTTTTGTTGATATATCGTCGCAATTGCCAACTGAAACCATTGATAATAACTGGGGGGTTGTGCCGGGTGACTTTAATAACGATGCATTAGTCGACTTTGTTGTTTATCGATTTGGTCATTTAAAGCAACGAGTTGCCGATCTTTTATTAATAAACCAAGGCAATAACAATTTTACTAGCCAGTTATTAAACTCAGCCACCAGCGAGTTAAATCAAGACTCTCATGGCGATATGGGCGCTGCATTTGATTATAACCATGACGGTAAACTCGATCTGCTAAGTGGTGATGATGACAACGGCAGTTGGCACTTATATAAAAACACCACGCCCATGGCAGATAAACACTTTAGCTTAATACGCGTTGGGTATTCACAAACAGGTATTGATCCATTGGGTGCAAAAATCCACATACGTACAGAGCAAGCAACGCAATATCAACTTGTGGGCTCACACAGTGCAAGCCATTCACAAAGCTTAATGAACATTGCCCATTTTGGCTTAGGTAATGATGCTAACATCAAAGAGATTAGTATCACTTGGCGTGATGGCAGCAATCAAGTATTGCGTAATCAACCCGCAGACCGTTTAATTGATATAGGAAATATAAAGTACTGATAAAAAAGCCCCTATTTTGGGGCTTTTTACTCGTTAACCAAATAACCTCAGGTTACTTAATAACATAATTTGCCGTTTGTTTTGCCTGTTCAATATTCTGCTTATTTAACTGCTCAAAAAACTTATCTATTTCTGCTTTGTATTCCCATGATTGCTGCAATACATTATTTGTATTGTGCTTATTCCACTCATTCCACAGCTTGGCTAATTTCGCTTGTTCAGCGGGTAACGTATCAACCAAGTTATGTTGCTCATACGGATCGGCTTTCATATCAAAAAAACTGCGGCCTACATTCGGTAGTGGTTGGTTCATATATTTATAATCAACAGTACGTACAGCATAAATATTAGGTGCCTCTTCTAAGCGCCAAAATAACGCCTGATGTGGGCTGCCTTGTTTAGTGCCTTGTAAAAATGGCAGTAAATTAACACCATCTAATTTCTTATTATCAGCACCCGCTAGTACAACTGAGGTTGCAGCAATATCAAGTGACGATACTAAACCAGTAAACTCTTCGCCTTTAGGAATGACCCCTGGCCAATGTGCAATAAAAGGCACATGAATACCGCCTTCTAGTAAAGCCACTTTACCTCGTCTAAAAGGAGAGTTATCAGCCCAATCGCTGGTCGGTTGCCAACTTTCAGGGAATACGCCACCATTATCTGATAAAAAGATGATCAGGGTGTTGTCTAGTTGCGCGGTTTCTTTAAGTGCATCAACGACCATACCTATGCCTTCATCCATAACATCGATCATAGCGGCATATATACGTCGATCTTCATCTTCAATATGCTTATATTTTTCAATATATTCAGCGGGTGCTTGTAGTGGCGTGTGAGGCGCGTTGTAAGATAAATACATAAAAAATGGCGACTCTTGCTGTCGATGAATATACTTCACGGCATCACGGCTAAGCGCTGTCGTTAAGTATTCATCAAATTCGGCCACTTGAGTGTTACGCATCAGCGGCAGTGAATAACCATCTCCGCCAACCGTCACTTGATCAGGCATATAATTATGCCCGCCATCTAAAAAACCATAGAAATAGTCAAAGCCGCGATTATTGGGCTGAAAATGCGGTGCGCCACCCAAGTGCCACTTGCCAAATACTGCGGTGTGATAGCCGACATCCTGTAAACGATTAGCCAGTGTTTTTTCTGATAACGGCAGTCCCATGTATTTATCTTGAGGCATATAACTGACATTATTTTCCATACCAAAACGTGCTTGATACCGTCCTGTTAGTATCCCGACCCGAGAAGGCCCACAGTATGGATGCGTTACATACGCGTTTTTGAAGCTAACACCATTATTAGCTAATGCATCAATATTTGGTGTTTTGATCTCTTTTGAACCGGTAAAGCCTAAATCGCCATACCCTAAGTCATCGGCGAGGATCACCACGATATTTGGTTTCTCCTCGCCGTAACATAGATTACTGAATACACTAAACAGCAATAACCAATAGACAGACTTTAAATAAATTCGCATAGTGTCCCTTTATAACTGACATCTAGATTGATGTGAAAATGATGCCGACACTTTAAATTAGCTTTCGCCTTTACCGCATTCAATATCCTCTATAACGAGTTATAAAATCGTCTTTCCTATACAAATCAACACACTAAAACAAGTTAAATTTCACCACCCTCTACAAAAAGTAAATTGTTAACAAAACTTGACTTGTAAGCCTCATTCCCACTATTGTTTTAGTTCTGCCCTATAAAAAATAAAAATTAGCGATGTATTACATAGAATTAAATTGGGATATATTTTTACGTACCGTGATCCCATTTGCAGCTGCCAACATTTTCATCATGGTACTCATTTATTTTACGCTTGTGCGCGAACGCATTGGTGCTGCCTACCCTTTTTATTGCGCTTTTATCGTCTGTTTTATTCTTTTTTTATGCGGACCGATTATTAATGTGATGCCACTTTATGAAGGGAAAAGGTGGTATGACTTTTTTAGAAATATTTTGCTCTTTAGTATTGGCACCCCCTGTTTACTTTTTGCATTATTAACGCAGGCTAAGTTGCAACTCCCCAAACCCTTATTAATAGCACCGGTTGTACTAGGGATTGCATGGTCGTGCTTTTTCCTCTGTGCAGCCCCTTTATATTTTTACAGTCCCGATGAGCTACCTTGGTTAGTTAAATTAGAAAACATAAACGCACAGCATATTTACTCATCTCAATTACTGTTGATCTGCTTGCAGTTGTTACTCCCTTGTATCCTACTATTACATACAAGCCTCAAAGCGTATGTTGCAACTCATGTTTATGGTGCGCTCACACTCAGTGTTTTTATGTGCATTGGTAACGCTTTTGAGCTGTGGGTTATTTACTATGTTGGGGCAAGTTTAAGTGCGCTAATTTGGAGCTGGGCGGTTTATAAAGATATTCAATTTACAAATAGTAAAATTAAACAACACACTGAACACCAAAATGCACTCGCTATAGCGCAATTTACAGCGGCTACTAATCGCCACTTTAGCCAGTTTTACCCAGACAAATTAAACAAAGCGTATCCGCTTAAAGAGCGTGTAGCGCTACTTGAGATTATCTGTACTGCTAACCCACATTTAACAGCAACCAAGTTAGACGAGTTATTAGTTAAACTAAAAAGCTATTGCCACAATTCATTAAGCTGTTATCAGATAAGAGCAAAAGAAATCACATTTATGATGTTTGATCGGGTTATTTTTCAGTGCGGGAATAGTAAAGTATTACTTGATGAGCTTGAAAATATCGGCAATCGCCTTGATGATGCTAACACTATCGTCAATATTGATGCAGCCCTACATCACGTGATCACAGTATTAAACTACGCGCTTGATCAATTAAACAGTAACACTCCAGATCAACAACTTGTTGATAAAGTAAAAGCGTATATTCTTGAGCAATACCGCCATGATATCTCCATTGCAGATATTGTCAGCGCTGTGGGTGCGAGCCGCTCACATACAATGAAGGTGTTTAAACAGCTTACGGCAACAACGATTAATCAATACCTAGCTGATGTAAGAATAAACCAAGCCAAGTTGCTCTTGCTAACTAAAACAGTCACCGAAACAGCCTATGCGGTAGGGTTTAATAACTCAGCGTACTTTTCAACGGTATTTAAAAAACACACTGAGTTATCACCAAAAGAATACCAACAACACTGTCAATTGAAGTCGTCGATAACGACTGCAAAATGAGCTTATTTACTTATAAGTTCACTATCTCATAACTTATTTTGTCAGTTGATACTTTAGTTTAATTTTTCACCTTACCTGTCGCTGCCCACTCCACCCCACGACGCATAACGCTTATAAAGTGCTCATCTTCGAATGCTTCAATACCATGCCCTAACGTCGTGTGAAACACTCGACCTTGATGATAGTCAACAGTCATGTGCACAGGCTCATGACGTCCAAACCCATTAAATTCTTTATCGTCAAAGGCGCTTGCTAATACTGTTAAATTTTGTGCTGGACCTCGTAGTCGGTTGTATAACTCGTCTTTATTATGACTCCAGCTATTAGGAAGTGACTTTGTGATTGGGTGCGACTGCCGTAAAACGATTTCAAACGCATGCTGCTTGCCATGCCCACCGCCTTGCCCTTTTGAAGTATCACGCTTTAATTGTCCTTGTTCGTCAAAATATATGTAAGGGCCGTCTTTTTCATTACGACCACCCCAACCACCCAAGCCAATCATTCGGTTGTATTCAAGCCATTGTGGAAACGAATTGTTCGCAGCGTGAACAGACACAAAACCGCCACCATTTTTCATGAATGTTTCGAACGCCAATTTCGTTTGTTGCGGCCAAGGTGCAGCTTTCCAACCAAAGTTAGAAATAACTACATCATAATCAGCAAAGTTAGGTAAAAATGTTTCATCTGTGACCGGCTGTTCGAAATCTTGGTGGTTTCTTCCATCATTAGCAGGGAATTGCTCTAGTAACTTTCCACCATTCCACGTCTTTGCAGTTCGATATATATCAACCTCAAACTGACCTGTTTCCTCAAGATATATTTTCATCATATTCGATGTTTTCGGCCAAACGGAATGGTTATTTTGTCCGTCTATTAGCAACACTTTTATCGATGAAGTACTAGCGGAAAATGATGTACAACCGTACAAAAGCACTGTTAATAATATGATGAATAATTTGATCATGAGTTCCCTATTTAATAAGCTCATTTAATGTGTAATATACTTTTTCTACGCTAACACTACGGCCATTGACATCTTTCAGACCAGGGAAGTCAATTTGCACGACTTTATCTGCCATTAATGGCAGTTCAATATCAATCGACTTTTTGTCTTTGCTTAGTGTTATATTACTGACTGGTAATTGAGTTAAGTCTTTTTTTGGCGAGCCATAATTGCCCGAATAATGATAATGCCAAGATTGCGCCGACAAACTGTCTGATTTCACCGACGTTGCGTCCAACTCATCAGTATATGTTAATTTGAAACCTGTTTTGGTGAGTTTAATCTCTAATAGTTCGAATGGGTTGGTGCCATCCCAAACCACTTTTTCTAAACCGAACGGTTTGCCACCTTGTGCGCCCCAACCTCTTGCGGTTTGCCCAATCCAAAGTTGGCCGTTAACATCAAATTCCGCACGAATATTTCCGCTTTGAAATCTATTCATAAAGTTAATAACCGCACCTTGGTATTTGCCATTCACTTTGTCTAACAAAACACGGAAAACGTTAGATTGCGTTTGGTCACCAATAAAAATTTGCCCCTCAAATGGCCCGAATTTTCCTTGGGTTGTATCCCACTCTGGGTTGCCAGGTGAGTTGGCTACTTCTATATGTGGTATCCAAACCACTGGTTTTTCACTCATTGCAGCCAACGTGTCTAAAGATAGGTTTTTAACTTTTTCTTTAGTAAAACCATCAATTTCGATGAGAGATACGGGATGTCCATAAAACTTTCCTTCCTGTAACAAATGCATTTTTGAGGTTGGTACCCAGTCCCCTTGGTTATCAGTAAAAAATATTTCGCCACTAGGACTTGCACCGATCCCCGCAGGAGAACGTAAGCCGTGCGCATAGGGGGAGTAACGACCCTTTTCATCTACTTTAAACGCAAATCCCCGATGTCCACCTGCGGTCCCCATCGCACCCATAGTGAAAGCATCAGGGTTATTATGGCTCAAATTGAGAGTTCCAAATAAATTGCCTAAATTATCTTTTACAGGCCCAAAGGTAAATTCGTGGTAATTGTCGTGAAACTCCCAATCATTTGCCAAAGGTATGTAAGCATCAGCTTTATTATCGTTGTTAGTATCAATTAATCGCGTCAGTTCTGGTTTTTGCGCCACTAAAATTGATCCATCGTCATC
Source organism: Pseudoalteromonas sp. S1727 (assembly GCF_005886375.1). Classification (NCBI taxonomy): domain Bacteria; kingdom Pseudomonadati; phylum Pseudomonadota; class Gammaproteobacteria; order Alteromonadales; family Pseudoalteromonadaceae; genus Pseudoalteromonas; species Pseudoalteromonas sp. S1727. The sequence continues at coordinate 57,046 of NZ_PNDT01000036.1, read as the reverse complement.
AACCATTAATCCCGTTGGTTCGTGTAGGCCTTCGGCAAACTTTGACCATTGCCCTTGTTTAAGATACCAAACTTCACCGAAACGAGTAGCGACCCAAATAACGCCAGCACTATCACTGTCTAACCCTGTAACATGAAAACGAACATCTTTAGGTGTTTCTACGGTGACTATTGTGTAACCGTCAGGTGTATATTCATGTTTTGGTGCTTGCTGTGCATTAATCGATAAAGTAACTGACAGCGTTATTATCGGTGATAAAAGATTAGTTAATACTTTCATGCTGGTTTCACTTCTGAATTGAGGCTGTTAATTGAAAAGAGCCTTTACTGTTAGTAGTAATGACTGCTTTATCAGCAGTGACTTTGCCATTCTCGGATGACCAAATTAGCTTCTCAGAAGTTGGCAAACGTAAAATGACGGTTTTTTTTTGGGTGTTTGAATTGAACAAAAAACTTATTTTATTATTGTGTTTAACCATTGCAGTGACACTAAAATTCGTGTCGCCAATTGCATAGTTGAAGACAGGCTCTGAGTTAAGCAGTTGGTAGCCTTTATAACTGCAAACCTGGTTTTCAGCGGTTGTGTGCTCTATGCCTTGAGGTGATTTAAATATCCATTCACCCAATGGTAAACTTGGATCTTCACCCCGACCTGATATATTAGGGCCTATATTGAGCAAGTCTCCTTGCCATAATCCGTTGATAGAACAAGTTTTACTATTGAATGCGTAGTTCAACTTAGCTGGCGTCCCAACTGATATGCTCAAAGGCGGAAGCGAATGGATGCGTTTTCTAATAACGACAGTGTCTGACGTTGCTTTTATTTCAAACTTTTTGTCGTCCATGATTGTTTTAGCACGGCTCGAAACTGCAAATAGCTTAATGGTCATGTCTAAATTAGTAGCGATAACGGTTAAATTTCTTTGCCCCGGCTTAGTGTTTCCTGAGCGATAAGTAAGTTTTAAACGCTGTTTCCCTCGCTTAAGTCGCCAAGTTGGAAACCATGGCGTGCCGCCTTTTAAAACCTGTTTACCATTAATAAAGACTTCCATCTCATGAGGTGCCCCCCACTGTAACCAAAGCTGAGCGTCATTTTCCTTAGGGGCGTAGAAATCGCCTTCAAACTCAATAAAATAATGTTGCACTTCTGGTATTGCAAAGTCAGCAAGGTTGTTTACAAGCGGCCCTGACTTGATCAATTTGTCTTCAGTCACAACCTGATCATTTTCATTGTCTAATTGATAGAGCTTGTATTGAATATCATCCCAGCCTTCTCGCTTTGACAATATATATGAAACAATTGAGCGAAGCTGAACCTCAGAGAATACATCAGCAAACCCTGGCATTCCGGCACTCATAAAACCGTTTTTTACATTGTTTAATATTTGTGTTGGTCGTTTTCCATGTACCCATTCGCCATCTTTTAAATTAAATCCACTTGCACCACTCAAATCTTTGTTGTGACAAGACGCGCAAACCTGTTCAAACAATACTTTCCCTTGTTGCAATACAACAGGGTTAATGCTGCTTTGAATCAGACTTTCATCAAGCTCGTCAGCACTGACTTCAACAGCAGTAAATATCATTAAAGCAACTATCAAGAATCGTTTAATCATATCGAATACACTCCATATTCTAAGATTTATCGAACGTCCATTGGACGTTTGCACCAAATCCAAGGTCTTGACCTGGTACACCAACGGCCACTTGATAGCTTTTATCGAAAATATTTTGTAAATAAACGTCTAATCTTATGTGTGAACGAATTTTCCATTGTGCTGTGACATCTATTTTGTTGTATGCATTCAAGTCGTAAACGCTATTTTCGCCTGTGTATTGGCTTGTTCCGATAGTTTCCCCAACATAATCAAAATTCAGCGAAGTGGTAACACTGTCACTTACTTGGTATTGAATACCTAACCCGCCCTGCCAATCTGGACGCCCCGTAAGAATTTCGTTTTCGCTGCTCTCAAGATCGATGTAAGTAAGATCGAAATCATATGAAAAGTCATCGTTCAACTGCCCTTGAACAATCAACTCAATACCTGAGCTGATGATTTTAGAGCGGTTTACTAGTGAGAATGTGGCGAAATCGAAATCGACAAGATCGGTATACTCATAGTTGAATACTGACAGACTAACGTTGGCTTTTTCTAATATAAACTCAATACCAATATCGTGGTTTGTTGCTTCTTCAGGGGTCAAATTAGGGTTACCGATCAAGTTATTGCTCAATGCATACAAACTTGGCAATTTAAAAGCAGTGCCGGTATTTGCAAACACGCGTACTTGCTCATTGAATTCATAATTTGCGCCTAACTTCCACGTCGTTTGATCCCCAAAATCTTTGGTGTTGTCGTATCGAATACCAGAGAAAACCGTGACTTTATCTAAGTGCCACTTAGCATCTACAAAGCCTGCAAGGTTTTCTCTGTCTATGTCATATTCGGTAGGCAGATCAAACACAACCATTTCTCCCATATCTGTAAAGGTATGCATTTGCGTACTGCCGTTGGTTTCACCCGATTCTGATTTAAAATCAATACCCACAGTGACCAGAGCATGGTTAAACTGCAATCCATTTAAAAATCGTAATTTATAGTACGAATAGTCGTTCTCAGAGTAGGTTGGTGGCGCTGAAAAATAAGGTGTTATACCTGGTGATTTTAAACTATCTGACGAGTTGAAAACTTCTGCCTGTAACGCTAACTGATGGTATTGGGTAATCTGTTGATTGTGACGTACACTACCTGAATATATTTGGCCTTGCTTGTCATCTTTTGTCGAGTCTTGAGCATACAAAATGCCGCCACTTTGGTCTGCAAGCGCTTTTTGTTGATAGTCGCTTAAACGAACACTAATCTTAGTTTCACTGTCGTTATTATACGTAATGACAGTGTGTGCATTCAGTTCAATGGACTCTTGCTCATCACCGGTAGCCGAGTTATCACTATTGATCGCTGTTACACCTATTGCTGTACTATCAAATGCTAACTTAACCATCGCTGTTTGTGAGCCATTATCAAAGGCGCCAGCAGAAACCAAAGTATTATTGGTATCAGCATCATAGGTAATAAAATTGATCACACCGGCAATGGCATCAGAACCATAAATTGACGATTGGGCGCCTTTGATCACTTCTACACGTTGAATCGAGTCTTTCGATAGCGTACCCAAATCAAAACTGCCGCCACGACTGTCCAAAGGGTTATTTACTTGCACCCCATCTATTTGAACAATAACGAAGTTTGTTTCAGCACCACGTAAAAAAATCTCTTGGCTTACGCCAGATTTTTGTACTCGAACACCAGGCACCAAGGTTAATACATCGAGAGCCGACAACCCTGCGATAGTGTCTATTTGGCTCTTTTCGAGTACGAATAGTGAACTCGGCATTTGATTCGCTTTTACGGGATAGAAATTACCGTAAACTTGTAGCTGCTCAATCTGAGCGTTAACCGACGCGACAAAGAAGAACGACATTATTGTCGCACACATCATTAATTTCGTTTGATAAAACATTACAACCCTGTTTATTTTTTATAACACAACCAAAGAGCCCGCAGTAATACTGCGGGCTCCATATTTAGGCTAAATCGTTAAAAATTAATACGGGTATTAAGTCTAAATGTACGTCCAGTATGATATTGATAAACCGTACGTGACTTAGTTGCTTCACCTTCAAGTGGGCTACCTTCATCAAAAGTAACACCGCCCGCTTGTAAGAATCGGCTAGTGAAGTACTGACGAACTCCTTCATCTGTTAAGTTAGCGACTTGGAAAGACACTGAAATCATATCTGAAACTTGATAAGTAGCTGAGAAATCAAGTGTTTGACGACCCTCTTCCCAAAGCGAACCATTCTCCCAAGAACGTTGTACTAACTGATCTGTAGTCCCTTGATAAGATAGGCGTAATTGGTGACCATTTTTCTCCCAGAAACCCGTTAAGTTGTAGCTGTGTTCAGGTGTATAAGCAACAGCAAGTGATGGCACTTTAACGTTGCTATCGATAGAAGAGACTTCTTGGTCATACTCTGAATCTTGATAAGTATAGTTAGCCTGTAAACCTAAACCAGACCAAATACCTGGTAGGTTGTCGTAGGTTTGCATGTATTGTAGCTCTAGACCTTTGATAGACGCACCTTTACCATTTTTAATACGGGTAGTATTAAATTTGGCACACATTTGCTCTAAATCACCTGAATACATCCAGTCTAACTCATAATCCTGGCCACCTTGGAACCGTTTAGGCATACAGCCTTCTAAACTATCTTGACCGGCAATCAGAACGAGATCGTTTGGATCATAGGTTTCGCCTTCTGTTAAACCTACGTCACGTAAATCATCCATGTAAGTAACGATTGTTTCTGACTCTTCAAAGTTAGTCATATCTTTATAAAATAACGTAGCCGCTAATAAACCTGACTTGTTAAAGTACCATTCATAAGATAAATCTAGATTAAATGATTCAAGAGGATCTAGTTTAGGATTCGTCAATGTAATCGAGTTATTACGGTTTTCACCACCCCATTGTGTTTCTCTAACTTTAAAACCAGGGCGAAGAGAATCAATTTGTGGACGCGCCATGGTTTTTGAAGCAGCAAAACGGATAATAGTATCTTCGTTGTGTAAGTAGTTTAGATTTAAACTCGGTAAAAATAAATCATACTCATGCTCATCAGTAACAGCAAAAGAGCGCAAGCTTCTGTCTTCCGTTGGTAATAAATTACCTGCTTCATCATAAACACGTTCACCATAAATCCAGTGCTTTTCTGTAGACACATCAGAGTGACGCCATAACCACCATTCAGATTCATTTGGGTTCCCTTGAATTGCATTAGGATCATGACACGGACCTTGATCTGGGATCCTAACATCATCAGTCTTATCATTGGTTCCTAAGGTGTCATAACCCAAACCATCCGTTCTAGACCAACGACTTTCTTCATTATAATTCGTGCCATAAAACAAAGTTGCTGCGCACAGCGGTAAACTTGAATCACGAAGTTCAGCAAGCTTAAATGGGTCCATTAAACGGGCATTATTTGAAGGGTCAAACGCAAATTGCACACCTGATGCACCTTGAACTTCAACCGTTGTTTTGACATAACGAACACCGACATCACCAGTTATACGGCCATCTAGTAACTCAAAGTTAAGTTTTGTATAAAATGCAAGGTTGTCTAATTCTGTATTTCTTGTATTTGAGTCATCTGTTTCAAATGCAACTTCAGGGCTACCTAACGCAACTTCAAACGCCTTGAAAGCTGAAAAACTATTCCAGCCGTCAGTAACATTGTCGCGTCCATAACCAAGGCCGGCCATAAAATCATCAACAGGGAACTCATTGCCATCAGTAATCATGGCTCCGGTTATATCACGTAAGCCACTGCCTAACACGGCTGGTAAACCTGTATTTGGGTTTGTTATTACAACCCCTTCGCCTACATTGTTAAACGAACCCTGCTGTGCATCAACATACTTAGTGCGTTTAGACCATTTAGCACCAAACTCTAAAGAACGAAAGTTATCTGAATCTAAAACGTAGTCAAAATCTACATATAATGATTTTTGCTCATCTTCAACCGTATTTAAGGTTCTGCCCATATATGATAAATGCTGTGCATCTAATTCGTCCGGATTAAACCCTGTAGTACTGTAGTTATCCCACAGGCTTTCTGGGTCACCAAAGGTGTTATGTTCGCCATAGTCAATCAAACCAGTACCGGTTACTAAATTACACTGACCACTAGTGCAATCATAACCTACAGGCTCCATATCTTCTGGCGGTACATCTTTTAAGCTCCACGCACTAATATTGGCAAAATTTTGTAATGCCACATACACAGAGTTATTGGGGATTTGCTCAGTTTTAGAGTAACCAATACCCGCATCCATTGTTAGTGAATCACTGAAGTTATGCTTCATATCTAAAGAAAATATTTGATTGTTATTTTCAAAATCCCCTTCAGATTGTACCAAACCACCACTGCCAAAGCGGTTAACAAACTTAGTAAATGTATTGGTTTCTAAATCAATGGTACGCCAGTCTTGCTCAGGATCCGTAAACTCAGCAGTTACACCTGCCAAGCCAGGGTCTTCACCTTCAACCAAGTTTTTCGTCTCTACTGAGCGAGTATTAATGCCATGCATAGAGTTATTTATATCTTGCTTACCAACAATAGCATTAAAGTTAAATTCGGTATTTTCTGACGCTCGCCACTGTAAACCTAGATTAAAATTAACCCGATCATTTTGACTTTCATGATATTGATATTGAACTGTACGCGGTGTAATACCGGCAGCATTTTCAACTATATTACCATTTGTATCTTTCGCTAAAGGAGACTGTAAAGCATACCACTCTGTGGCTGAGTATTGATCTTTACGATAAGCATTGGTTTCTTTAACGGCTGTAACAACCACACCAAACGTATCATCAAAAAACTTACGAGAAAAAGTGCCTGACACTTTATAATTATCTTCTTCTGATAGGTCGTTGTAACGGCCTTCAAGTGTCATGGTGTTTATTTCATAATTTAAATCAAGTGGCTTAGTGGTAGTTAGGTTAATGTTTGCACCTAACGCCCCTTCTTCATGATCTGCACTTGGGGTTTTTACAACTTCGATTTTAGATAAGATATCTGAAGAATACTGTGATAAATCGACACCTTGGCTATAACCTGTTGAGCCAAGCTGAACACCATTCATACTGATGTTATTTTGTTGTGAATTCGCACCACGTACAGTCACTCGCGCACCTTCACCGTCAACTGTCTGCACTGAAACACCGGTTACACGTGATAGCGCATCAGCAATGTTTTGGTCTGTCGATTTACCGATATCTTCTGCGTTAATTGAATCAACAACGTTTTCTGCAAAGCGTTTATCGTTAATTGATTTTTTAACACTTGCCGCTAAGCCGCTAACTTCAATGATCTCAATATCATCTTCCGCTTCTGTTTTCTTTTCTTCTTGCTGGGCATAGGCAAAGTGCGTTGCAAATAAAGCGACGGTTAAAGCGCTTAATTTGAATGTCTTACTTTTGGTTGTCATGTGTGTGTTCCCCGTTGAAGGTTTATTATGTTGTTACGTTATTATTTTGTAAACAATAGTATGAACAACAAGTCATTGTCAACTGTATTTTGTTAACAATATATAATTTATTAATAAAAAAGTGAAACCGCAATTACGCTGTGTTTCACTTTTAAAAATCAATAAATATGAGTGCTATAAATTGTTAGTTAAACATCCTATGAATGTTAAAAGGGCTTTATATATGGCCAGCCAGCAAATTGCTTACCTGTTGCTGGGTTTGTGCTCCATTCCCAGCATTCTAATTGGTAATGCTTAGCCTGATGGTTCACTTTAATAATGCCGTACCCTTCACTTTTCAGTTCTCGGTCAGCTAAAAATTTACCCCATGTATTATTCTGACGTGCAAACTCTGTATGAGTTATTTTTGGGTTTGCAGCAGCAAGCACTCTCATTTTATTGCCGAAGGAATCGGTGAAATCGCCAGTATTCATATCGTTATTACGTTGATTAGTCAGTGCCACTTTAGGCTCAAACCAACGCTGCCAAAATGCAGCACTCGCAGGGCCTGCAAAAAATAAACTACCATCATCAAAACGATTAATACCTTGGTAAGCTAATAAACCTAGATGTTGATCCCCAGCAATGACTAAAGCATTTGCCTCGCTAACCAATTTAACTGCCCGAGTTCGACCATCAGCAGGATAGCCATTTGAATCATAATCAATTAATGCTTCACCATTTTCATCAGTTTGTGGCGAGCCCCACATGGAGGCAGTAATACACACCTTAGGTTTTCCAGGATGCATACTTTGCCACGCTTTTAAAAATGATTCTTGGCGTTGCCCTAATAACTCACCCGTTGTCGCAAGTTTGTTTACTTTATAATCTGGTGGTGTTTTAAATTTACGATCTTCAACAATGGCAAAACTAATGCCGCCGTATTCAAACGCGGCGTAGGCCACTGGAATGTCGTATTTAATCGGAGTGGGATCATAAGGGTCTGGGTTATGGCCATGTTGAATACGATAAACCATTCTGATCAAATCTTTATCCCATTTAAAACCGCCATCTTCTTCTTTAGGTAATTCTGAGTTTTCGCCGCCATCACCCCATAAGTTACCTTGAAGTACATCATGGTCATCGGCCAGAATAATTGTTGGTTTATCTTTGATGCTGTCAGCAAATGCCCAGTACCATAAATACCACTTATATAAGGTATCGAGTTTTGCATCTGGCGTGTGACGCCCATAGCGAGTAGGGTATGTTTCGTAATATTGATCACCACAAAACACAAACATATCCGGTTGATGATATGCCGCATTTTCCACTAATTCAGTATGCGGAAACAAAATGTTATCTTTGGTATAACGTCCAATCTCTCGCTCTTTAGCAATAAGTGGCGTGTAATGGGTGTTATCTAAACTTTTTGATGTCGGAATGATGCAAGAATACAGCGCGATGGTAAATTCTTTGCTGATTTGTGGATCTGCCGCGACGATACCTGAATACAAGGCAGTATCTGGTTTTTTGGGATCCACAACCCGGTATTTATAAGCATTTAGATAATCCCAGTTACTCAACCTAAACCTAGCCACAAAACCATCTTCAATCGGTGCAGTAGCTCCTAATTGCCATTGCTGCTGGCCTTCACGTTGGTATTCCAACCGTAGTTTTGCTAATACCTGTGTATCGACTGGCATCAGTTGGCAGGTTAACTTAAGTATATTTTTATTAACTGTGTACATACAACCCACAACAGGACCAAGGGTATTACTATTGTTCTGTGTTATTTTCGCACCACCGGTTTCAATATCACTAAACCCCCAACGCGCACCTGCAACTAATGGCTCTGATGAACTTAGTAAAGAGATGCCACCTTGTAACTGCTCTGCAGGCACTTTGTGTAATAGCGCAAAGCCGAGCTCTTGAGCAGTATCCGCATCAGTAGCAACTAAGCGTATATCAAAATGCTCGCTATCTATGGGATCTAAATGACAATCCAGTGTAATTTTAGCGCCATCTTGGTACTGTTTCAGGTTAAACAATTCTCGATTGATGGTTTCAAACTTTAGCGCTTTATTTTCATCATCAAACTGACGAAATGATAATTTACCACCGCTATCAAATGCAGCAATGATCCCGCCATTAACCCCACCAGCGCGTTGCGCCAATGCAGCGCCTTTAGCGGTTAATTCGCCTTTGCCAACACCCAACAAAAAGCCACAAAAGCCATTCTCACCTGGGGTTAGATTACGCACGGTGGCTTTAATGCGTCCGCTCTGTAGACTGTTATTAAGCTGGCGTGTTAATAATGATACCGTGCGGGCTTCAAAATCTTTCCCTTCACGAGTGCACTGTAATTCATTGCCAACCCTTTGCCAGTCCTGCAAACGATTACCCCAAAACTGCTCACCCAACCATACTTGCGGTGTAAACTGTGCGTTATCCAAAGCCGATGTTGTAGCAAGATCACTACGGTACGAGGCAAAAAGTCCAGCACACCCGCTCAGTAGACTAGTGCCCACTAAGCCTGCAGATAGTTTTAAAAAACTTCTCCTTTTCATCGTTTTACTCGCTTATTCTTATTGTGTTGGTAGTTGAATATGAAATTCAATTTGATGTTGATATGGGCGCTCAGGGCCATACATTGAGCTTAAAAAATGATGGTGATTTACTGCATTAGGTAACTCATGAGGTTCAATACATAACCCAGCATAAGGTCCCATGGCTTTACCATTAATGTGGTTGTAATTACTAGGTAAGTAATAACCGGTATAAAATTGACTACCTGGGGCTGTTGAATAAACAGCAACTTGATAACCACTTTTAATATGGGCAATAGTGCCATGATGTTTTAATTTACCTTCTCCGGCAGGATCTAATAAATAATAATCGTCAAAACCGGTATCAGGCAGTTGCTTATCTAATTGTTTAGAGTGCGCAAAGTCGTAAACTGTAGAATAAACATTTGCAAATTCACCAGTGGGGATATTTTCGCTATCTTTGAGTAATCGTAACCGTGCAGGTAATTGAATATGATGATCAGTTATATCTAATTGCTGTTTAGAGCCCAAGTTCCAATAAATATGATTGGTTATGCTTATTGGCGTCAGTTGTGATGCAATACCTTGCATATCAATAGTCAATTTATTATCGATTAACTGATAGGTCACGGTAAACTCAACATTGCCTCGGTAACCTTCCTCGCCATCGATGCTGATATAACTAAATACGGCTCGATTATTAATATGATCAACATCAACAATCTGCCAATTCACATGGCTAAGCCCTTTATTACCACCATGTAAATGGTGTTGACCTTCATTGTTAGTCAACTTTACTGTGGAAAACTCATCTAAAAACTGGCTATTAGCAATGCGATTAGCCACTCGGCCAACGGTCGTACCTAAATAAGCAGGATTCGTTAACCAGTCTTGTTGCTGCTGATAGCTCAGTGCCAGATGCTCGCCATTTGGCGCCTCGATACTGTGAATAGCAGCACCAAAACCGCTCAAGGTCACCCGCAAACCATTAGCCTGCGTTAAAGTGATAGTCTGCACAGCCATACTTAACTCTGATAGCCTTGCGGGTTTTTACTTTGCCAATGCCATGTATCTTTCATCATATCAGCTAAAGTATATTCACATTGCCAACTAAGTATATTGGTTGCTTTACTAGCGTCAGCCCAAAAAGCAGCTAAATCACCACTGCGTCTTGCTGCTATTTCAAATGGAATATCAACACCTGTATGGCGTATAAAGCTCTTCACAATAGCTAATACTGAAAACGGGCTGCCTGTGCCTAAATTAAATGCCTCGTACAATGGTTGTTGCTGAAGGCTTAACCATTGCAGTGCTTTAACATGCCCATTGGCTAAGTCACTCACATGGATATAATCACGCTCACAAGTGCCATCTTCAGTTGGGTAATCGCCACCGAAAATAGATAATTTATCACGTTTTCCTACTGCAACCTGCGCTACAAATGGCATTAAGTTATTAGGAATACCTAAAGGGTCTTCACCAATTAAGCCACTTTGATCTGCACCAATTGGATTAAAGTAACGTAAACTTGCAACTTGTAACGAGCCTGCTTTTACAATGTCTTGCAGCATCTGCTCAATCATGACTTTGGTTTGACCGTAAGGGCTGGATGCGCGACTCAGCGGTAATTCTTCCGTATAAGGTGGCGTTGCATGCTCCCCATAAACCGTTGCTGATGAACTAAACACTAACTTATTGACCTTAAATTCAGCCATGCACTGGCACAAGTTAAGGGTTGAGATCAGATTATTCTGATAGTAACTAAGCGGTTTTTGCATCGATTCGCCAACGGCTTTTAAACCAGCAAAATGAATAACAGCACTAAAGTTATGAGCGCTGAATGTTGCTTTAAGCTTAGTTTCATCCAATAAACTGGCATGAACAAACTCTACATTTTTTTGTGCTAGTGTCTGTACTCTGACTAATGATTCACGGCTTGAGTTACTTAAATCATCTATTACCACAACCTCAAAACCACTACGTAACAAGCTCAACACTGTGTGGCTGCCAATATAACCAGCGCCTCCGGTAACCAGTACTTTTTCCATTTTCATAATCCTTATGCTCTTATTACTGATACACCAGATGCTGGGAGGCTGGTATAAATACTTTCTTTTATACCCGTTTGTTGCTGATACTGAGATTCAATAGCTGCCGTTACTTCTGCCACCATAACATTAGGTACAAATGCCACAACACAACCACCAAAACCACCACCGGTCATACGCACACCACCTTTATCACCAAGTACGTTATCGATAATTTCAACTAACGCGTCTATTTGCACTGTGGTGATCTCAAATAAGTCACGCATCGATGCATGGCTTTGTGCCATTAATTTACTTAATCGACCAATATCGTTATCAGTAAATGCTTGCATCGCAGCTAATGTACGCGCATTTTCATACACTATGTGCTCGACGCGCTTCGCAACTTGGGGGTCAAGCTGCGCCTTATTTGCTTCATATTCTTCAATTGAAACATGACGTAAGCTTGGCTTTGAAAACGCCTCGGCACCGGCATAGCATTGCTCACGGCGTAAGTTGTATTCGCTATCAACTAAACCACGTTTTACATTTGAATTGATCATCATGATGGTCATGCCTTCATTAATGCTCACTTCAATTAAGTCTAAAGACTGGCAATCAATTCCCAGCGCTTGACCTTGTTGACCGCACGCAGAAATAAGCTGATCCATAATGCCGCAGTTACAGCCTACAAAATTGTTCTCAGCCGCTTGACCAATTTTGGCGATCTCTTTACGTTCAATAAACAAATCGCATAAATGGTTAAACGCGTAAGCAATCCCCACTTCCAGTGCAGCCGATGAGCTAAGCCCTGCACCTTGCGGCACATTACCGGTAATACAAATATCGCAGCCCGTTAATTGGTGCCCGCGTTTTTGTAATTCATCAACCACGCCGCGCACATAATTACTCCAGCTTTGAGTTTGATGATGAGCGACTTCTTGGCCTACGCTAAAGCTGTCAACTTCATTATTACAATCAAGGGCTAATACATTTACAGTTGAATCAGTACGCGGGGCAACGGCAATATAAGTGGCGTATTCAATGGCACAAGGCAGTACAAAACCATCGTTATAATCGGTGTGTTCACCAATTAAATTTACACGACCCGGTGCCTTCACAACAAAGTCAGCATCACGCGTAAAGTGTTTTAAAAATGCGCTGCGCACAGTGCTTTCAATGTTCATGCATTCACCTCTTTATAATGCGTGAGTGATTGTTGTTTTAAAATAGTGGCCGCTTGTTCTGGCGTTATATCACGCTGTGCTTCAGCCATCATTTCATACCCCACCATAAATTTTTTCACCGTAGCAGAGCGCAACAATGGCGGGAAAAACTGACCATGCAGTTGCCAAAATGAATCATCGTGATCATCGTATGGCGCACCATGCCACCCCATTGAATAGGCGAATGAACATTGAAATAAATTATCGTATTTAACGGTAATTTGTTTGATTATCTCAGCAAGGCTGATCTGCTGCGCGCTTGTTAACTGAGTCATTCTTGTAATTGCAAAACGCGGTAATAATAGGGTTTCAAAAGGCCATGCAGCCCAATATGGCACAACCACTAGCCAGTCTTCATTAGCACAGACAACACGTTCATCTAATGCAAACTCGCGGTTGGCGTAATCCAGTAATAAATTACTGCCATGTTGCTGATAGTACTTTTGTAAATTATGGTGTTTACGCTCAACTAAACTAGGGAGTTGATCTTGCGCCCAAATTTGTCCATGCGGGTGCGGATTTGAACAGCCCATTACAGCGCCTTTATTCTCAAACACTTGAACCCAACGGTAGGTTTGCGAAAGCTCTGCACATTGCTGCTGCCAAGTATCTACTACATTAGTGATTTCACTGATCGAGAGCTCAGGCAGAGTTTTTGAATGATCAGGCGAAAAACAAATAACCCGTGCTGTACCGCGCTCTGTTTGCATGCTAAATAACGGATCACTTTTGCTTGCCTTTGGCACATCTTCACGCAGTGCAGCAAAGTCATTAGTAAATACAAAGGTTCCCTTATAATCTGGGTTTACTTCACCATTGATGCGCGTGTTACCTTTACATAAAAAGCAATTTTCGTCATAGGCCGGTTTTACTTCATGATCAACGCTTTCTTCTTGGCCTTGCCAAGGACGTTTAGCACGGTGCGGCGATACCAACACCGACTCGCCCAATAAGGGATTAAAACGACGATGTGGATGTTCTGTCGGATCAAATTGATTGTTTTGATTACTCATTACTGCAAACCTTAGTTACTATTTTGAAATGTGCCCGCATCAAGCACTTGTTTACGTGGTGTAAATCGGCAAATGTAGTTCCAGTTCCAGCTGGCATCGTATTTATGGCAAAGTCCCCAGCTTATTCCTGGCGCTGGGTTTTCATCAAAGCCTTTTACTGGGCGATATAAACCAATGGCCTCCGGGCCACCTTTGATATGTGCCATGATTTCAAAATTAATACCGTCTTTAGCAAATTGAATGGTATTTTTTTCAGGGCCATCGGTCGTTAGTAAGCTGGCAATACCGCCTCTAAAATTCCACACAACGACTTCGTGGCCACTGTTCGAGATAGGATTGTATTCAGATTTAACATAGGGACCTAACACATTGTCAGCGATAGCAACGCCATGTTTTATTTCACGGCCACCAAAATTCATGCCCTCCCCTTGGGTTTCACCTTTGTAATACAGGTAAAATTTATTTTGGAAAAACACTAAGCACGGATCGTGCACTTTATGGCTATCAAAACTGCCTTTTTTGCTCACTGCAAAGCGGTTATCTTCGTCACCTGACCACACACCATCTTTACTTGGACTGACAATAGGCGCAGGAGACTTTTGCCATGGCCCATAAGGTGAGTCTGACTGTGCAATGGCAATATGCTCGTACTGGCGATTGCTATAGGGTGTTTCAACAGTTTGATACACTAAATAGTATTTTCCTAAATGAGCAAAAACTTCCGGCGTAAATACAGCTCTATCATCGTATTGACCAGCTTTACCACGGGCAATCGCTACGCCTTGCTCTTGCCACGTAATGCTATCTTTTGAAGTGGCATGCCATACTTCGGTCAAATCCCAAGGGAATACTTTTGCTTCTGGGTCATTTGCATTAAAACCTAACGTTTCACCTTCGCCTTTGGTGTACCAACAATGATAAACACCCTCAATATACAAAACTGATGATGGATCACGGCGGATCACGCCTTCTTGATAAGCAAAGTCACCTTTTAATGGGGTTACATCAAACTCTGTTAACCACTGTGGGCCTTTTTGATCATAGCCTCGTTCAATTGCTCGCAGGCTTGCTAAACTCAATTTTTGTTGATTGTCAGACATATTTATTCCTTACTTTGCACTGCTTAAATTAAGCGCTTGGTAAACGTCAAAAGGTAAAATGGCACCTTGATGTTGCACCACCTGGGAAGCAACTTTATCAGCCATTTGTAAAGCGACTTGTGGTTCGTGCTGTGTCATTCTTGCGGCTAGATAGGTACCTGCAAACGAATCTCCTGCGGCGGTGCTATCAACTTGTTGTGGTGCAGGATGAAATGCACATTGCGCACTTAAGGTATTTTGGCAAAACACCTGCATGCCTTTACTACCGGCTTTAATCACCACTTCATCAATTGCAAACTGCTGGCAATAATCAACAATATCATTCGCATCGGTATGGCCGAATAAAGTGTAGTGATCATCAAGCCCAGGCAACACCACATCACTGATTTGGTAGGCGCGTTCTAACCACTTAATTGCATGCGCTTTTGATTGCCACATACGCGCACGGTAATTAGGATCAAACGCAATAATGCCCCCTTGCGCTTTTAATTTAGTTAATAAATCAACTAACTGTTGCTTTGAATCATCCTCTAAAATGGCAAGGCTTATACCACTAAAAAATACCCAATCATTTTTGCCTAAACCAAAATCAAACGGTTGTTTGGCATATAACTCCATCATGTGTTTCGCAGCAGACTGATTACGCCAATAGTCAAAGCTACGCTCTCCATGCTGATCAGTCGAGATGGCATAGATACCCACATTATGGTCAGGAGTTTTGATCACCTGTTTGCTACCGATCCCTTCTTGCTGCCACTTTTTAAGCATATTAATGCTTAGAATATCCTCACCAACGGCGCTGAAAAGCTCACAATTTAATTCCTCTGCAAAACGTTTGGCATACACTAATGCGTTATAGGTATCTCCGGCAAAAGACTGCTGACATTCACTCACCCCTTTAGGCACAAGTTCAACCATGCATTCACCAATGGCTAATAAGGTACTCACGCGCCCTCCAATGCTTTTTTTGCTGATACACCCGCTAACTGCTCTTCAATTTCTTCTATCGATTTGTTTTTTGTCTCAGGCATAATTTTATAAAGCAATATAAAGCCAATTACACCGCTAATGCTGTAGAACAAAAAGATATTCGCCGCGCCAAAGTTATTTAATTGCCAAGGGAAAAACTGCTGTACTAAATAGCTCACAACACTGGCAATAAACGCAAACGTTGGAATGGCAACACCGCGAATACGGGTTGGGAATATTTCAGAAAAAATCACCCACATAATTGGGCCTATTGAAAAGTGAAACGCAGCAATAAAACCGGCAATACCAAATGATATAAGCGGCGCATTAATCGTTGCGGCACGTTGAATTAAATCACTTTCAAACCCTTGTAGTTGGGATGCTGAAAACACCGTGGCTAATGCTTGTTTAAACTCAACATCACTGTGATATACCTGACCAATCAACTGATCTAAGCCACTGACTGTATTTAAGCTCGAGAATTCCGCAATATGTTGCGCTGATAAACTATATTCAGCTTGGCTAAAGCCGATATAGCACATGAATAAACTCACGGTCGCCGTTGCTAAGCCACCAATGACTAAAGGTCTGCGGCCCAATTTATCTATTAATAAAATCGCCACAACAGTAAAAACAATACTCACTAAGCCAATTAACACTGCGTTTAAAAACGCCGCATCAGTGCCTATGCCTAGTTGCTCAAATACTGTTGGTGCGTAGAACATAATCGCATTTATGCCCGTTACTTGCTGAACCAGCGCAATAGTTAATGCAATAATCACCGCAGCACGAACGCGGCTATCAAGTAGCTGTTTAAAAGATGCTAAATAGCTGCTTGTGTCTGAGTAATCAATTAAACTTGTTTTTATAGTTTGCAGTTGCTCATCGGCCAACGTGCTATTTTTAGTTAATCGTAACAGTACCGCTTTTGCTCGAGTTTCGTTGCCTTTCATCACCAACCAACGCGGGCTTTGTGGAATAGTAAATAACAATAAAAACCAAAGTAGAGCCGGAATCACTTCTACCCCGAGCATCCAGCGCCATAAATTTTCTTGCATAGCGTAGGTGCTGACCCACTGATAACTACTTTGTGATAGCTCAACTAATAAATAGTTAGCAAAATAAGCTGCCGATAAACCCACCACAATATTTATTTGAATCATAGAAACCAGTTTGCCACGGTATTTAGCAGGCGATACTTCACCGATATACATGGCTGCAACAGATAAAGAGGTAAACGCTAAACCACCAATAAAACGCGCAATGACCAACGCTTCATAGCTCGGCGCTAAAACCGAAGATATCGCAGAGAAAATATAAATGAATGCAATGCCAATGAGTGTATTCTTACGACCAAACACATTGCATATATAACCGGTGATCAGCAGTGCAAATAACACCCCAAAACCAGGAGCACTGACGACTGTACCAATTTGTATATCCGTTAAGTTAAATTCAGCAGATACAAAACGTACCGTTCCTGAGATCAAAGCAGCATCTAAACCAAAGATAAAACCGCCAAAGGCGACGACCAAGGCAAAAAAGAACACATTACGGTTGCTACCATTCATACATCTTTATCCAATTTTGTTGTTATCATTGTGTGTATTAATTCAAAAATTAACAATTAAGGAAGCCCTTTAAAATTGTTAACAATTAACCATGAGTAATTCATTCGAGGTTATTTCATAATTAACTCGCATGCAACATATATTTTTAAAAAACTCTGTTTTCACACTGGGAAGCAAAATTTTTGTAAATCTTTAAAGTTTTTAATATCAATAATTTAAGTGTAGAAATGGACAATTACACAAATTGCACTTTGTTAACAATTTTCAATTTGTTTTTTTTCGTGTATGGTGTGTTAAATTGTTAAAAAGGTTGGACTATAATGAAATATAAAAAAAATCTAGCAGTAACAGCACTGGTACTCGCCCTCACAGGGTGTAATCAACAGACTAATAACGTGTCAGATCCCGTGGCAGCGAAAGCAACCAGCAGCAGCTCGACCCTGTTGCACTTATTAGATGATGCCCAGCATACGGCTGACACAGCGGTTAAAATAAAAACCAGCGGTGCTCAGGTCACTAATAACGATAATATTTTAAATATTGCGTTTAATTCAGAGCAAAACCTTTATTCAGGTGTCACCTTTATTCCCGATACGCCATGGGACTGGAGCCAGTTCAAAGATTTTAATATCGCATTTGAGCTTGCAAACCCTGGCCAGCATTCCGTACAAGTATACTTAGATATCTCTGACATTGACGGTGCCAACTACACCCGTACAGTCAATGTGCCTATTGGTGACTTTCATACATATTATGCAAAGCTAGATGGACATGACCTAGCAACTCCTGATGGTGATGAAAGTGTAGAGCTTAACTTTACCTCAGGATTACGCTCGAACCCTGCTACCTGGCAATCAGACGAAACTCAATTTATCTCAATGTGGGGTAAAAAGAACTTAAACCTCAAAGGCATCACCAAAATTTCATTGAGTGTACAAAGTGCACTGCATGATAAAGCGCTGCAAATTAAATCTATTGATTTACGTACGAATCCTGAGTTTGATACTCAATTTTTAACGCATATTGTTGATAAATTTGGCCAAAATGCTAAACAAGATTTCGCTTATAAAGTACATTCAGTTGATGAGTTAATTACCGACAAACAACAAGAAGCCAAACAATTAATAGCACAACGACCGGCAGATCGCTCGCGCTTTGGCGGTTGGGCACAAGGGCCAAAACTAGAGGGCACCGGCTACTTTAGAACAGCAAAACACAATGGTAAATGGTCGTTGGTCGACCCAGATGGTTACCTTTATTTGGCAACCGGTTTAGATATTATTCGTCTTGCCAACTCAACCACATTAACAGGTTATGACTTTGATCAGTCTCTCTTTAAAAGCGCCAATGAATCGGGCTTAACACCTGAAGATTCCAAAGGGTTAAACCGAGTTAACAAAGAAGCACTACCAAGTCGCTTTGTCGCATCACAAGTACGTAAAGATTTGTTTGAATGGTTACCAAGTTATGATGAGCCAATGGGTAAGCACTATGGCTATCGTAAAAGCGCCCATTCAGGTCCACTTGCGCACGGCGAAACCTACAGCTTTTATTCTGCCAACCTTGAGCGTAAATACGGCCAAAATAATAGCGACTTTATGCAAAAGTGGCGCGAAGTTACTCTGCAACGCATGATAACCTGGGGCTTCACCTCACTAGGGAATTGGACAGATCCAAGTTACTACGATAATCAACAAGTGCCCTACTTTGCTAATGGCTGGATCATAGGTGACTTTAAAACCGTTTCAAGTGGTAATGATTTTTGGGGAGCAATGCCTGACGTATTTGACCCCCATTTTGCAGAGCGTGCAGATATTACCGTAGAGAACGTCGCAAAAGAGGTTAAAAACTCACCTTGGGCAGTGGGCGTGTTTATTGATAACGAAAAAAGCTTTGGTCGCCCTGACTCTGTACAGAGCCATTATGGGATTGTGATCAACACGCTGGGCAGAGACGCAGCAACAGTGCCGACAAAAGCTGAGTTTTCTCGCTTAATGAAGCAAAAATACACTGATATTAATCAACTCAATCAAGTGTGGCATTTAAATTTAGCCTCATGGGAGGAGTTTGATAAAGGCGTAAAAGTAGATGTTAAAAACAACGATCAACTTGCTGACTTTTCAATCATGTTAACCGCCTACGCCGACAAATACTTTAGTGTAGTTGATGCGGCAATGGATAAACATTTACCTAATCACTTGTATTTAGGCGCGCGTTTTCCTGATTGGGGCATGCCCATTGAAGTCGTTAGAGCATCAGCAAAGCATGTTGACGTGATCAGTTTTAATGCATACAAAGAAGGCATCAAGCCTAAAAAATGGGAATTCTTAAGTGAATTTGATAAGCCGACTATTATTGGTGAATTCCATGTTGGCGCATTAGACTCTGGCTTGTTCCACCCAGGGCTTATTCATGCCGCTGATCAACAAGACCGCGCAAAAATGTACACTGACTATATGCGTTCAGTCTTTGACAACCCATACTTTATTGGCGCTCATTGGTTCCAATACATAGACTCGCCTATTACTGGGCGTGCTTATGATGGAGAGAACTATAACGTTGGTTTCATAACAGTCACAGATCGTCCTTATACTGAAATGGTTGAAGCAGCAAAAACTGTGAATAATGAAATGTACGAGCGCCGATTTAAAAAATAAGCTTAAATAGTGGTCTATTGTAATGTGTTGACAATAGACCATTCGCTTTTTTTTATATACACTAAGTAAAGAAAAACAAAGCATAAAATAAACGTAGGAAAAAATATGGCCGCAACTAAACCAACAAAAATTTTATCTGTAAAAGATCAAATAGCTGAACAGCTACGTTCAGATATTATTTCTGGTGAGATGCCTCCTAAAACTAAATTAAATGAAAAAGAGTTAGCAGAACGTTTTGGCTTATCCCGTGGCCCTATTCGTGATGTAATACTGCAATTGACGAAAGAAGGTTTATTGATTTCACGAAATAACTGTGGTGCATCAGTAAACAGCGTACTTGATCCTAAACTGCAAAAGTTAATGATCAAACTACGCCGTAGCATTGAAGAATATGCGGTTACAGAGCTAAACGGCAATTTAACCGAGCAGAATATCGCGGACTTAGAAGATATTCTCACAGCACTGCAAGATGCACTAGAACGTGAAGACTATACAGAAGTAACTAAAATCGATATTTCGTTTCACCAATACTTAATTTACCAAGCTGGTGGCGAAGAACTGGTTAATATTTGGTATCCGTATGTTATGCGTATGCGTTTAAATTACAAGCGCATAACCTCAAGCTCTGAATGCGTTAACGAGCATCGCGCCATCCTTGAAGCCCTAAAAGCGCAAGACAGTGCAACTGCAATTAAAGCGATTAAACACAATATCAAATAAAGAAATAAATTTTATGCTTAACAAAGCCGCTGCAAAGCGGCTTTTTAGTTTTAAAACCAGCTAATACCCGAATCGAAAAACCTGCATAGCGCTCTATTATTTGCCGTATACAAAAGCTTGTAAGTCATTAAATCCAGAGCAAAAACGCCATTTAAGCATTAATCACAAAGAGTTTAAGGGGCGCTGCGCTTAAGAGTAATAAAGATTCTAAACCCAAAAGTATTTGCGCGGCTAAGGACACTATTACCTAATAGCCAACGCCAATCAGTTAACAGTGGATGTATAGCACTGGAGCCGCCGTAGAATAAGAATGTGCTCCTGGCGACAATGGCGCTATTTACAAAGGAATAGCCCTGCGCAGTTTAATGGAATTGGGTGTCAGCGAGCGACTAGCCATAGTATGTGGTATCACTAATACCAACAGTAGGCACTTGAAAGCGAAGGCCCTTATAGAAGCTCAAAACAAAAGGAATTAATATTGCACTAGGCAATGACTACTTAGCTTCACAAGGTTTAGTGCCATTGAGAGATATTTGGATCAATATTCATTACGGGAAATGAACCACCCATTGCACTTCCTATAAGTAAAAAGCGCATGATGGATGGTGTGGAGGCTGGAGGAGACCTCCGGCTACCGGATTAGTTTACCTTTCGCTCAAATCGCACGATTTAATC
Organism: Pseudoalteromonas sp. S1727; assembly: GCF_005886375.1. Lineage (NCBI taxonomy): Bacteria > Pseudomonadati > Pseudomonadota > Gammaproteobacteria > Alteromonadales > Pseudoalteromonadaceae > Pseudoalteromonas > Pseudoalteromonas sp. S1727. Next base: position 35,506 of record NZ_PNDT01000036.1, on the reverse strand, counting down.
AGATTGAACATTTAACACGATCGACTATAATTATATTGTAATTCCAAATTTGGAGAATACCCATGCACACGTTAACAGCAAATGACGCAAAACGTAACTTTGGTGAGTTACTTCTTAATGCCCAACGTACACCAATAAAGATCAGCAAAAACAGTAAAGACGCTGTAGTAGTCATGTCTATTAAAGATTACGAAGAACTAGAAGCGATGAAAGCTGACTACCTTAAACATTGCTTTGAATCTGCTAAACAAGATTTAGCACAAGATAACGTAGTTGATGGCGAAGACTTTTTACAGGCTTTGTAATTCAGTTATGCAGAAGAATAAATACAAATTAAGTAAATTAACTCAATCTCATTTGCGAAAAATCAAAAGCTACACCATTAATAATTTTTCTGAGAAGCAGTGGCGTATCTACAAAGATATATTGCTAACTGGATTTCAAATGCTTGCTGACAATCCAACTGTTGGTAAAGGTTGTGATGATATTTACTCCAACGGGTTCTACTTTCCTGTAGGTAAGCACATAACTTACTTTACCAAAGAAGATGGCTTCATTTTGATTGTAGCTGTACTCTCTCAATCACAACTGCCACAAAACCATTTGTAGTGGATAATTAACCATAACACTTGAAGTTAGGGTTAAATTCTACATTGGTAAACAAATAGTTAACTTTGCCTAATGTTTTACAAATGCAAAAATACACCAAAGTGGTAGAGATCAGTAATATTGGACAAATCACAGACAGCTGTATATAACCCCATTTCTTTTTGGAGATTCACGTTATGAGATCACTTTTTTAACTATGATTTCTGAGCCAATGGAATCAAATTTTGACTTCATAATTTATCACTATCCGGTTTCGCTCAAAACGGCCTCTAATCTAACATCTGCAATTTTAAGCTTCGCTCTGCCAGTTTAATAACTTCTGTATATGTCCTGTGGCGGCAATGATCATATAACAGGCTTGTAGATAACCCATTTCGTGTAATGACTTAAGTGCTTCTGTGCTAAGTTCGGCCAATGCCTGTTCATTAATCGCGTATAAACCAGTATAGGTTTGCTTTTCGCCATGTTGAGTAAGGCTCAGTTGTACGGCTTCTATCAACTCATGTTGTAACAAGGTATTGATAAATGCATTAGTGCGCTTATTCCCGTGCATCAGTGTCATTAATTGCTCACACACACTATTTAAGTAGGCGCTGGGCTCTCCCTGCTCATCAAAAATTCGCTCACCGGTGTCGCTGTTTACTCGCGGATGTTCCTCGTCGATCAGAACAGCTAAATCGTTGTCTGTAGCCTCTGTAAGCGAATTATCACGCAGGCCTAATTTAAACGGTTGGCGCTTAATGTGCAGCGGTATATGCTGTGCTCGCCATTTACCTTGATGTACAAACAAGTTCTGTCCGGCTGTAAACCCCGTTAAGGCAAACAATTCAAACTGACCTGTTTGGGAGTTTTTCATAAAATACACAGGGTAATCTAACACCAGCTGCTTAAGCTCATCTGCCACAATCGGAATATAGTTAATATTATCGCCAAACTCATGCCCGACCGACGTGTTTATAAATAGGTTTGCGTGTATTGTTTTGTCCAATAAAGTTGCTTTTGTCATCATATAATTACTCATTTAAACGCGCTAAATTGCCGCTAAACCAAACTGTTTTATTTGATCTAATAATGTCCGGTTACCCGGTAATTTATTAACTAATAAGGCCGTATCTTTGCCATTTTTAATGACTAAATTGTGCGCTTTTTTAAGATAGTGTGGGTTATTACCATAATGTGTAGTCTCGGTTTTAAAGCCCATGCCATACAAAACATATTGGTAGCTTGCGGCGGGAAAAACCTCAACGGAATAGTCAAAATGGCTGTCATTAGGGACATGTGTTTGCCAAATTGCAAGGCTATCTTGCAAACTTTGTGGAATACTTTGAGCGGCGCAATGTTGCAGCCAAAACTCGCTGTCGGTGCGTTTACTGAGCATATAATGCAGTTTTAAAAAGTCGATAATTCGCTGCCAACGGTAGCTAAAGGTACGATTAAATCGCGCCGCTGTGATATCCATAACTTGCCGGTTTGCTGGTAATTGCTCGGCAATGAAGTTAGCTGATATTTCGACCAACAGTAATGCAGATGCTTCCAATGGCTCTAAAAACCCCGCCGATAACCCAACTGCAACACAGTTTTTATGCCAAAATTTTTCTCTATGGCCTGGCTCAAAAGTAATTTTTTTAACTGCGAGAGAGGCTCTATCTTGCTGGGCTATATTTAAATAGTCACACAACTGGTTTTTTGCCTCTTGCTCACTGATATGACGGCTGGAATACACATGCCCTACTCCACGGCGCGTTTGTAGGCCAATGTCCCAAATCCAACCAGCGCTTTGTGCAGTAGAAATAGTATGAGAGCTGATGGGTTGATTTTCATCATAAGGAACATGCACAGCCAGTGCGCTGTCAGCAAACAATACATCTTTACATGATTTAAACCCGACTTTGAGATTATCACCCAGCAGTAATGATTTAAAACCGCTACAATCAATAAATAGCTCACCAGCCAGCGTCGTGTTGTTGTCCAAACTCAATGAAGCTATATCACCATTTTTATGATTATTTACCGCTTCAATCGTACTGACTACATGCGTTACATTAAGTTTATTAACACAGTGGTTTTTTAAGAAAGTAGCAAATAGCCCTGCATCTAAATGATAGGCATAATTGGCAACAGCACTATATTGTGCGGTTGTAATTAATTTGGGTGCGAGATTATGTTCGCATAATGCCTGTTGGGGGCATACGTAATTGGCAAAGCTGGGTTGTAGTTGCCCATTTGGTTGCGTGTGTAAGTTAAGCCACGCAGAGGATAAATCTGTGTCATTAAAGCCTTGCGGCATCATCAGTGGATGGTAATAAAAGTCGTCTTCTTTACCTGTATGCCATTTTGCAAATTTTGCGCCTTGCTTAAACGACACATTACATTGGTTAATAAAATCGGCTTCATCAACGCCCATATTTTGTAATGTACGTCGCATGGTGGGCCAGGTCCCTTCTCCTACTCCCACAGTTGGGATATCTGATGATTCTACTAAGGTAATTTTATAATTAAGACTATGGTGTTTTTGTAAGTAAGCGGCGATGATCCCTGCACTTAACCAGCCTGCTGTTCCACCGCCAACAACCACAATTGATTGTAAGTGATTATTCATAGCAACCTCTTTATTGCTATAGAGCAAATCCAAAAAGAGCAAGGCAGTAGGTGCCTTGCTCATAATTAACGATCAGTTACCACTTAGCAGTAAAACCTATGCTATAACGTGGGCCGTATTGCTCAGCAGAGACGAGTTGCTCGCTAAAGCGACCATGACGACGAACAGTTTCATTAGTTAGATTCAGCGCATCAAAATTAATTGAATATGCCTCATTAATTGTATAATTGAAGTTAAAATCTAACTGACCGTATGCTTCAGTAAATGTTGGCTCTGTTCCTAATGAAAGTAAGAACTCGTCGCGCCAGTTATATGCAAGACGAACTTGAAAATCATCATTCTCATAAAAACCAACCAAATTACCAGAGTCACTCAAGCCCGCTAGAGCAATGGTTTGATCAAAGTTATACGGTTCAAACTCTTCGTCACTGTTAACTAAGGTATAATTAGCAACCACACCGAAGCCAGTATCTTCAATCATGTATTGACCGTTTAACTCCCAACCATCAACTTCACGATTTTGTAAGTTATCAGGTGTTGAAATATCAAATGTTACAATTGGATCTGACGGCTGACTCATACAAGCAGGGTTAGGTGTATCAGAACTATCTGGACAACCAGGACGCGGGTTTACACTTGGATCGCGCAGTGGCTCACCGTTTATATCATCTAATGTACCTTGTACTACACCTGCACCAATAAAGTTTTCAACAAACTTTTTAAAGTAGCCTACCGATGCATAACTGCCATCGTTACCATACCATTCAAAGGAGAAGTCAAAGTTATCGGAAGTTATTGGTAATAAATTTGGGTTACCTTGTGAGGCATTGTATGGGCCATCAGGGCGTGCATTTATCGTTGTAGACGGGAACATAGCACCAATGCCTGCACGGGCAAGCGTTCGGCTATATGAAAAACGTGCTTTGTAACCATTATCTAGATCAGCGCTTAAATCAAGATTAGGTAAAATACGTGTATATTCACCTTCCAGCTCTTGTGGTGTTGCTTCAGCTGCATATACAGGACGAAGTTCTTCAGCATGGCGATAATTCAGCGCGATAATTGCCGGTTTTACAGAATAACCAGTTACATCTGTGCTCTCATAACGAACACCCACATTCATATCGATAGGAATGTTATTAAATTCGGTGTTTACATCTAACGAAACATAAAATGCAAGAGTTTGCTCTTGAACACCATTGGTTGAAATATCAGGCTCTCTAAATAACCCTTCACCTCTAACTATATCAACAAAGTCTTGAGCGCTGTACCTTGGCATATATGGGAACAATTGGTCCGAGCCTGAAAACTCGTCAGCAAAGCCTGTCGCATCATCAAATGTCATGCCTAAATTATCTAATGGAATATCAACAAATGAAAATTGCTCAGACAAATAGGTATCAATCTGATAATCGGTATACATTGCGCCAAAATGAATTGCCGATATAGCCCCACTTTCTAAGTTTTCCCACATACCACTGGCATGATATTGCTTGATGTTATTTTCCATCTCATAACCACGGCGCTGGTATAAATCAGATACAATATTTTCTTGCGCGTATGCACCGCCGGGTAAAGTCGAATCATCAATGGTGATACTAGGTACTTCGGTAGAGAAATTAGCCCCTATCATGGCAACTGAGCCAGGAATGTTTTTCAGGTTGGCGATGGTTTCAGCCGTGTTACCATCAGGATTAGAATGTGATGTTGAATCGTGCGCGTCAAAACTTAATTTTAGTGAATCTGTTGCTTGCCAAGCTAAATTTAAACCTAAAGAATCGTTTTCTTTTTTCTCGTATAATTCCCATGCCCAAAAATTCAATTCATCGTTTGGATTGGTAATATCGACCACAGTACCATTTTGATCTGCCGTACCACCTGGATTATCAAACCAAAACGACATTTTATTCGTTTCACTGATCTCTTCAAAGCGCGATAGAGTGTAATCAAGTGTGGCAACAATGTTATCTGTAGGTGCAAACTGTAACACTAATTGCGCATTATCACGGGTACGTTCAGTTTCAAAGCGCTCCATTTCTGGTGTCCACGGCACCCAGTAAGTACCCGTAGGGTTGACTGAAGTATCAATAGCACTGCTATCAACGCCATCAGGGTTAGCGCGATTTTTCACCCAACCTTGTGATGTACCCACACGTTCACGACCACTTTCACGCTCAGAATGTGAAACAGACAACAGCACACCAAACATATCATCTGCAAACGTTTGGCTGATCATACCTGAGACTTCGGGTGTTACACTTGATTTTTCAGAGCTGGTATCATTAATTGCTTTTACATTTGCAAACGCTTTAAAGCCATCATAATCAAACGGTTTGGCAGTGTTGATATCAATCGTGGCACCAATGCCACCAGATGCGACATTCGCTTTACCTGTTTTATAAACTGATACGCCTGAGACACTCTCTGCAGCAATCTCTCTAAAGTTAAAGCTACGTGAGACACCCTTTTCTTGAATGACTGAAGAGTTTGGCATCTGACGACCATTTAGCGTCACTAAGTTAAAGCTCGGACCAAAGCCACGCACTGTCACTTGGTTACCTTCATTGTTGGCTCTATCAATTGATACGCCACTGATACGCTGTAATGACTCGGCTAAATTTGTATCTGGTAATTTACCTATGTCTTCTGCTGAAATAGCATCAACTACCCCTGATGAATCCTGCTTGATGGATGCTGATTTACTCAATGCACTACGGATCCCCGTAACCTGAATAACTTCTACATCATTATTTATATCAGTTGTATTTTCTTGCTCTGCATAAGCCAGTGGTGTTGACACCAGCATAGCGATACAAATTGCGTTTAACTTAAATTTTGTATTTATCATTTTTACACCTAAATATTGTGTTTAGCCGACGTTGCCAGTAATGATTTGATTTTGGTTAGCCTGAATTGTTATCAAAATATTGTTAACAATTAACTTTACAATAATAGAACACAGCTTGTTAAGTCAAATTAAATCGAACAAAAATTTTACAACTACGCTGACAACTTAAACTAACAGTACTGTATAGGTGATTTAAAAATGGGGAGTGAGTATTGGTAACTAACTAAATTAGCATGGTTTTTAATGGTGTTTCGAATGCAGGGGAATCAAGCGCAAACAATTTACTCGGTAAATTACCTCACCAGTTTAATTGTTTAGTAAAGCAGTGATCTTGCTTGCAGTACTTTTAAGCTCTGCGACCATTGCTTGGGCATTCACTGCTGATGTTAATTCTGCATCAAAAGATGAAATAGTCAGTGCAGCTATCAGTTTTGCTTGCGGTTTACCTATCAGCACAGAAAAATCATCGACACCGGTGATCAAAGGGTTACTCTGTACAAGGTGGCCTTGTGTACAAATAACATCGAGTTCATATTGCAACTGGCTTAGCGCTTTAGATTTTAACGTACTATAACTTGCATCATGCTCAATCAACATGCCACGAACTTGCTCGTTACTATTTGCTAATAATAATTGACCCGCCGTTGATTTACTTAGCTTAAATAATGATCCTTCTGCAATGCTTAAGTGCATTGCACTGTGACTGCGAGCTTGTACCACCGTCATAGCTTGGCTTTGATACAGCATAGTTAAATAGCATGACTGTCCCAAACTCACCGCTAAATCTTCCATATAAGGAATGGCGCATTGACGCACTTGATCAATCGGCGAAATAGACCGAGATAAATTATAAAGCTTTAAAGATAAACTATAACGCCCCGAAAATTCATCCCGTATTAAATAGCCCCGAGACTCTAAACCAACCAGCACTCGGTAAATTTCATTTGCACTACGACCAAGCCCAGCCGCTATTTCACTTTGTGAACAAGCACTGCCTTTAAGAACTAAAAACTCAAGTATATCGAGCCCCTTATCTAACGCAGGTACCGCGTATTTACTTTTTACTTTTGTGTTCATTATCCACCCAACCGTGCAAAAACAAGGCAATTCGCCATATTCATATATGAATATAAAAATAATTTTTCTAGCTCATAATATTTGAATTTATGTAGAAACAATTAGTTAATCATCATCACTATTATTTATATATGAATATCATATTTTTATATAAATTCAAGCTTGACCACTTCATAAATCCAACTCATTATTGTCAACAATTTACAACAAGTAGTCATTTACAGGACACCCACTTATGAACAACAGACAACTAACACCACAACAAATTGCTGACTTTCATCGAGACGGCTACGTTATTGCAAAAGGCTATTACGACGAACAAGAAATTGCCCGCTTACAGCACACCGCCTTTAATGATGATTCGCTATACGAGCGAGCATGGCATAAAAAAGATGCCGATGGTGCAGTAAGTAAAGTGTGTTTGTGGCAAAAAACCGGTGATGATTTTTACAGTATGTTTTCGCGTGGTCGTCGTTTAGTTGATGTATGTGAAAAGCTTATTGGTGAAGAGGTTTACCATACAAGTACTAAAATAATGATGAAAGAACCCTTTGTTGGCGGCGCTTGGGAGTGGCATCAAGACTTTGGTTACTGGCATCGCGATAACTACATGCTTTACCCGAAAGCCATTAGCTGTATGGTGGCCATTAATAAAGCGACTATCGAAAATGGATGCTTACAAGTTTTAAAAGGCTCACATCATTTAGGCCGACTTGATCATAGTAAAACGGGGGATCAAAAAGGTGCCTGTTTAGAGTTTGTTGAAGAAGCCATGAAATACCATGAGCTGGTCAATGTAGAGCTTGAACCTGGTGATGTTCTGTTTTTCCACTGTAATTTATTACATAAATCAAACCAAAACCGTGCTGCAGAGCCGCGTTGGTCAATGATCTGCGCATTTAACGCAATCACTAATCAATCGTTTAAAGAAAACGAAGCTGTTTATTATCCATTAGAACCGGTTAACGACGATGCCATTTTGAATTGGAAACCCGCTTAACTGTTCATCCGTAATTCTAGCCAAACCAACTCATAGACTGTTAGCCCTTTTCTTGAGTTGGTTTTTTAATTTGGAAAAACCAATGCTTTGTAGCCTAACTGAAAAACAAAAACAGCAAATTGCGCACCCATTCCCTAAAAACGGCCAAGATCCCCATGGTAAAATAATTGGTCACGGCAAATTTAAATATAAAGTAGATGCGCATTGGGGCAAACTCGATCCTAAGCAGTACCCAATCGAAAACTGCCATGCCATGGTAATGGATTCACAAGGGCGTATTTTTATGATCACTGATAATACCCAAAATAATATTTTGGTGTATTCACAACAAGGTGAACTACTCGATGCTTTTGGCACACTCTTTCCTGGCGGCCATGCTTTAAAAATTGTCAAAGAAGGTGAGCAAGAATTCTTATATGTTGTAGACAGTGGCTGGATTGTTAATCGTCATTGGGATGGTCACAGCAAAGAGCAATGGCATAGCCCGACTAATAATGTCATTCCACAAGCCGGATTTATTGCGAAAATGACTTTAGATGGCAAGCTTGTTTACACCATTGGCCACCCGCAAACATACGGTGCTTATACGCCACAGCAGCCCTTTCGCCCTACTGATATAGCCATAGCTCCAAATGGTGATTTATACGTTACTGATGGTTACGGTAGTGATTTTTTACTGCACTTTGATAAACACGGCCGGTATATCAAGCACTGGGGTGGGCATGATAACAGCGATGCTAACTACAACTTACATAATACCCATGGCATCGAGGTTGACTTACGTGATGCCACCAACCCGACTTTAATTGTCAGTTCACGTTTTGAACAGTGCTTAAAAGTGTTTTCTCTACAAGGTGAATACCTTTCAAAAATAAGCGCGAACGGCGCGTATATTGGTGGGCCAGTTTTTAAAGGTGAACTATTTTACGCTCCAGTGTGTTGGTCGCATATTGACGAGCGTAATGCCGATGACTCTGGTTTTATCAGTATTTTTGATCAATCAAATAAAATAGTGGCTAACTTGGGTGCGCCACAACCTGTATATATAGAAGGCGAATTACAGCCAATGCAAACAGATTGGCAAATATTCAACCATGTACACTGTATTTGTGTTGATCAAGATGACAATCTTTATGTTGGCCAATGGAACTCGTCAAATAGTTATCCTATGAAGTTAATAAAACAGAATTAATGCAATAAAAGTGAATACGATCATTGTTTATTGTTAACAATGATCGTATGTTATTCATTCTAGTTTACAACAGGATCAAAACTATTATGACAACAACTCACACTTCACTGACTGTTAACTTAATTGCGCTCAGTTTAGCCTGTATTTTTGCCAATGGGTGTAGCGATACAAATAAAACACCTGTGCAAGAGCGCGCAGCTAACACCCCAGTGGATCCTTTCTATCAAGCTGAAACATTAACTAAACTGGTTGATTTTTCAAAGCAACAACAGCAAAGCTGGTTTTTCGATAAGCACACATCGCACCAATTCATTGAGTCTGCAAATAGTAATAAGTTAGCGTTAAATTTTTCTGCAAAGGGAAATATTTCTGAACTAAAAATAGCCCCACCCAGTCCTTGGGATTTATCATCGTATAATAACTATAACGTGGCTTTTGACGTTGAAAATACCAGCGCCAGCTCAGTACACGTTTACCTATCAATAGAAAACCCAGAAGGGCAACTACAAAGCCGCTCGGTTAGTTTACCGGCGAATTACTCAGGTACTGTGTATTTTCCGTTAGATGGTAAAGAAGCCCAAACCAATACTGGCATGTGGGGAGATGCACCACCTTGGCAAACAAATGATCGATTAATGGTGTGGCGCTCTTGGCGTGATGATGGCGGCGACTTTACAAAAATTAGTGCAATGAACCTCTTCACTATCGGTGTGTTAGAAGATAAGTCATTATTAATTGGTGATATTAAACTCAGAAAAAACCCACCATCCGATCCCAATTGGATGGTCAATATAATTGATAAATATGGTCAATACACAAAACAAACCAATGCGTTAACTATCACCTCAGATGAGCAGCTTAAACGTTTGGCTGATATTGAATTAGCTGAACTTGAAAAATCCAAAGGCATGAGCGACCGCTCTCGATTTGGTGGTTATGCCAAAGGTCCTAAATTAGAGGCCACAGGCTATTTCAGAACAGAAAAAGTAGACGGTAAATGGTGGATGGTTGACCCTGAAGGCTACTTATTTTTCTCCCATGGCCCGGCCAATGTGCGCATGGCTAATCTTACCACCATTACCGGCGTAGACTTCAAAGATGATTCGGTCCGCAATCGCAGTAGCGATGAGATCACCCCTGAAGATTCGATGGGGATCATTAAAGTCTCAGATGACGCTCGCCAAAGCCGCTTTATTACCTCTGAGCTTCGTCATAATATGTTTCAATGGCTGCCCGATTACAATGAGCCACTTAGCGAGCACTACAGTTACCGACGCTCAACACATAAAGGCCCTGTTGCACATGGCGAAACATATAGTTTTTACCGTGCAAACTTACAACGTCGCTATGGCGAAACATCACCTAAATCATATTTAGATAAATGGCATGAGGTAACACTTGATCGCATGAAGGATTGGGGTTTTACATCATTTGGCAACTGGGTCGATCCGGCTTTTTACGATAAAGAATCAGTGCCCTATTTTGCCAATGGTTGGATTATCGGCGACTTTAAAACACTCTCTGGACATACTAATCACTGGGGACTGATGCCCGATTTTTATGATCCTGAGTTTAAAAAACGCGCAGAAATTACCATTGATGCCATAGCTAAAAGCATTAAATCATCACCTTGGTGTATAGGCATATTTATCGATAACGAAAAAAGTTGGGGCGAACGTGAAGGCAGCGTAGAAAAACGCTACGGGATCATACTCGATGCCCTATCAAAAGATGCACAGCAAAGCCCAGCTAAACACGCATTTGCAACACACCTTAAACAAAAGTACACCTCAATAAATGCACTAAATAAAGCATGGCAAAGCGATATTTCAAGTTGGGATGAACTTAATAATGGCGTTACGTTTACTACCTACACTGACGCACAAATAGCCGACATATCGAAAATGTTAGAAATGCTAGGCGAACAATACTTTAAAGTAGTCAATGGTACATTAGCTAAAAAGCTTCCTAATCATTTATACATGGGTGCTCGCATGGCTAACTGGGGCATGCCAGATGAAATTATTAAAGCGTCGGTAAAATACTCGGATGTATTGAGCTTTAATATTTACGAGGAAGGTATGCAAGATCATTACTGGCAATTTTTAGAAGACGTTGATCTACCAGTTGTAATTGGCGAATTCCATATTGGTACAGCTACCGACTCAGGCTTGTTTAACCCAGGTATTGTTCACGCTGCAAATCAAACAGACCGTGCTGCTATGTATAAAAATTACATGCAAAGCGTACTCGAAAAACCCTACATGGTTGGCGCTCATTGGTTCCAATATGTTGATGAACCCGTATCTGGGCGGGCATTTGATGGTGAAAACGCTAATATAGGCTTTGTTACCACCACTGACATCCCCTACCCTGAAATGATCGAAGCAGTAAAAGACGTTACCTCCACCATGTACGAAAAGCGCTATGGTAAGTAGCTTTCCTCAATGAAGCTGAACCACATGACCGGCGTGTATTCACTAGCCGGTCATACCTACACAATTAAGTGCTTCATCAGATACTCTTTCATTCGCACATTAAGCTGCCACTGCTGTGTTAATGGTATCGTCGAATTAAGTTTATTAGGCATATAAGGCCAAGGTCCAAATTCCGGGCAAATATAAAATGTTTGCTGGCCGCGTGCTTGTGCTAGATCAATAATCTGTTGCCACCACTTTACGTACAAGCTTAATGTTTCCTGCCATTGGGGGCTAAATGGGTCATTCACTTGTGCTGATTGAGTATGACCTACTCGAGCGTGAATATAATAACTGTGCTGTTGCGCGCGTTTTAGTGACCCTTGTTGTTCCTCTAGGTAACTTTCACTGACATTAGTCCAATGCGAAAAGTCAGCATTTAATTTTAGAGCTGGAAATTTTTGAAGATACGGCTCTGTAGCAAAGGCTGCAAAATTAAACCGTCCTCGGTGAGTCTCATGAGTAATTGTGATACCCAAAGTACGCTCTAACGCTAAAGCATCGTTGAGTAACAGGCTATTTTGTGCAACGCTATAAAAGTCTTTTCCGGTATGTGAGTTTATAAACACAGGGTTGAGTGTTGCTAAAAAACGTAATCGTGCATTAAATTTAGCACGATATTGTGCAAACGATTCAACCTTAGGTGCAAGCCATTGTTGCGCTACCACACTAAAATTATCTTCATTGGCGGCACGTTGAATGCCACTGATAAACTTTTCATCTGCTGGAAAGTTAATTTCTGCTCCAGCAAATCCAGCATCAAGTACCTTTGCTACAAATTCATCGGCTGCTGTCCCTTCACAACCCCAGTAAGGGCATAAAAACTTTAATTTCATAATAGTGCCTTTTATCTAAATTCAGCATGCACAGCTGTTACACAATCATTGCAGCAATAAATAATGCACGCTAAACTCAACTATAATTTGTTAACAATAAACTATATGCCAAAGCCAACAATCTATTGTGAACCGTTTTCTATTAAAGACGGCTACGAGTTTGAAATTCATCACGTTAGTTATCTTCAGCACGATGCTTACTCGTGTTTTATGCACTTTCATCAAGTGCATGAATTTATATTTTTTGAACGCATTGATGGCACTTATTTTTACCATCAAGGTGAATCAACATTAGCTGATTATGAAGCCGTGTTTACCCCCGCCATGGAAACCCATGACTTTGAGCTCAAACCTCGCTCTAAATCTTGGTACATAGTGCAATTTATGCCTGAACGCCTAAACGATCCGGCTTTAAGTGAGTTTACTGAGCTGCTTAAAACCGGTTTACATTTAAGCTTTAGTATTGAAATACAAAAAAGAATTCATAAATTACTCACGTGGATGCTGAGTGAGTTTAACGAAAACCCTAAAAGTAAAACCTGTACTCAACTGTTTAATAGCTTAATTACGATGGTGTGCGAATACGGTAAAAGCAGCTTATCGGCGCAGCAAAAACCATTAAGCGGCTCAGCCAGCTTTAAAAAGCTGACACCAATAATTAATGAACTTAAAACAAACCACGGCTTAACCCTGTCACTTGAGCAAGCCGCGAAACTTTGCCATTTATCGCCGTCGTATTTTTCGCGGGTATTTAAGAAGCACTTTAGAGTGCCTTATTCTGATCACCTTATGCAGCACAAGCTTTACAGCGCTGCACGCCTGCTAGGACAAACAGATGTATCGGTGACCGAAATAGCGTACGATTTAAACTTTTCCAGCCCGTCGTATTTTATTAAGCAATTTAAGCATCACTTCAAAGTGACCCCCTACCAATATCGGCAACAATATCGCCAGAAGTTACAGCCCTAAAGCCAGCTACTCACTTAGTAATAATGTTTTTGTAAGTGCCGTTGTGGTGTCTTTTAATACCTGTTTATTAACCTGTAAATTTTGTTTAATTGCTTGCATACCCAGTACATAGGCTTTGCTATTGTTAACCGCTTCAACACATAACAATTGCTCAGCATTGAAGTACCACACCGAAAATTGTGTCGGTGAATCTTCACGAACAATTAATTCGTCATACCCCTGTGACAAACCAACAATTTGCAATTTGTACTCGTATTGATCTGACCAAAACCAAGGCACCGCAGGAGCTAATGGCGCTTTATTCGTTAGACACTGCGCCACAGATTTAGCTTGATCAACGGCATTTTGTACTGACTCTAAACGGATCCAACGTTGATAAATTTTGCTAAAGTGCGTTGTACAATCACCAATTGCGAAAATATCAGGGTGAGACGTTTGGCAAACATCATTCACTTTAATACCTTGCTCAATCGCCAAGCTCGCATCACTGGCCAATTGCGTATTTAGCCTAACGCCGACCCCGACTAAAATAAAATCTGCGAGATAATGGCTACCATCGCTACACACAACCTGGTGTTTATTACCTTGGTGTTGTATTTCGACAACGTCTTTGCCTGTGTGTAGAGCTACGCCTTTACCTAGGTGCAGTTGGGTTAAAAAGTCAGACATCACACTTGATGTAACACGTGATAATATTTTATCTTGTTTTTCAATCACGGTTACATCAGCGCCTAATGCAACAAACGATGACGCTGATTCAAGCCCAATATAACCGCCACCAATAATGACAACCTGTTTGTCTGTACTGTTATTTAAAGCAGCTTTAATCGCTTTGGCATCCGCAAACGTTCGCATTGCAAAATACTGGGGGTTACCCGCCTCATCAAGGGTATCGATCAATCCAGGTATGGGCGGAATAAAAGCAGAACACCCCGTTGCTAGCACCAATTTATCAAACGTAAGGCGGCTGTCATCATCTAAGGTAATTACGTTTGCTTGCTTATCAATGGCTGTCACCGTTTGCCCTAGTCGCAGTACTAACTTGTTATCTGTGTAGGCTTTTTCAGCTTTAAGCGGTGTTGATAATGTGTCACTTGCTTGCAATGTTTTTTTAGACAATGGCGGCCTGTGATAAGGTAACTCAGGATCACTATCTATTAAGGTAATACTGCCAAGCCAGCCTTGCTGACGTAAATTAAACGCAAGGTTCACACCTGCGTGACTGGCGCCTATTATCACTATATTTAAATCAAGTGAATGCGTTGGTGAGTGTATATTTTGCATAATAAATCGCTCAACTATCTAGTTAGCAACAACAAAGGTCATGCCATCGAGATCTTCAGAAACTTCAATTTGACAACATAAACGGCTATATTCAGTCACGTTATCATCAAGTTCTAGCATGTCACTTTCGATTTCATCTGGTGCGCCTATTTTTTCAAAATCATCAGGCGCAACGTAAATATGACATGTTGCGCATGAGCATACGCCGCCACAGTCACCATCAATACCTGCAACGCCATTCGCGGCAGCTAACTCCATTAATGAGCCGCTGCTTCCTTCAACCTCAACAGCGCCATTGGTTTTTGTCATAAAAATTACTTTAGCCATCGTTCTATCCTCTTATTTTTTGCACTTGCTACAGTGTTCGTTACTTTGCTTTTATACTGACTTGTAGGCGGTTAAAGCCTACCTTGCGTGAAAACTCACCGAGCTTTTCAATGTTTTCGACGGCTTTGATTATGTCTATGCTGGCTACTTTACTTGCCAGTGATAACACTAATTGACGTAATAATTGTCGTGCATGAGTGGCCCCTAAACAGTTGTGATGACTAAAGCCAAAACTCACATGAGGGTTTACTTTTCGATCAAAATCAACGTTATTAGGGTTTTTAAACACGCTTTCATCGCGATTTGCCGATGCCCAACATAGTGATATACGGCTATCCGCTTTTATTGCATGCTCACAGACTTGAGTATCTTCGGTTGCAACACGCCCCATCTGTGTTAATGGTGAGAAGTAACGAATAAGCTCTTCAACAGCACGATTGATGATTTCAGGCTCATCATGAATACGCTGTAAGTCACTGATATTTTCACTAAAGTAAGCAATTGAATTGGTGATGGCATTTATTACCGTATCGCGGCCACCAGCAAAGGTTAGGATCATGACGCCTTTAACTTGCTCTTTCGTCATTTTTTGACCATTCACTTGCGCGGCAAGTAATACTGAGTACAAGTCATCACTTGGGTTAGCAATAGCTTTATCTATTTCATGATCAATATAGTCATAGAGAATATTAGCTTTATCGCCATCTAAATCACTATTTTCGCTTCTAAATACATGGGTGCCCCAATCAATCCAGGTTTGCGCTTTATCCATCGTGGTATTTAATAACAACGTCAGCGCTTTCGATTGCAGGGGCAATGCAAATTCACTCACAATATCCAGTGATTGCGCACGCAAAGCACAGTCAATTGTGTCATCAATGATTTGCTGTAAACTAGCTTGATACGCATCGTCTAACGGGCGTTTAAACCATGGGTTTAATAACTCACGAAAGCCACCATGCTCTGGCGGGTCGACTTCAAAAGGAATTTGCCGTGTTTCACGAATTGCCACTTCAGATGGAATAACAATCCGCCCAGGTTTAGCACCTGACTGAAACACCGTACAATTATGCGCGGCTTTTCGTACATCTTTTAAACCTAAGAGCATATTTACGGGATCATTCTGATCGTCCATTTGCCCAATGCCCGATGCATTACGTTGCTCTTTGAATGCATCAGGAAAATCACTCACACCTGTAACTTTTGCTGTCATGCTGAAATACCTTACGACCAAAAATGTAAATTTAATGCACTATACTAGTCTGATATTTTTGGCTTAAATACGCAAAATAGATTAAAAAATGGTAATTTCATGTCCTTTTTAGCATGGCGTTAATTAACTCACAGGCACAAAAAAGCCGATGCGTTTGCATCGGCTTTAGGTGGGCAAATGTGAGAGAATCCACCCTGCCTAATTACTGCTCATTTAAATAAACGGTTTTCTTCTCAAGATATTGTTCTAAACCGTATTGGCCATCTTCACCGCCCATACCGCTTAGCTTCCAGCCATTGTGGAAACCTTGATGTTGTTCACCTAAACCACGGTTAACATACACTTCACCCACTTCCATTTCTGCAATTGAGCGATGAATGTATTCCATAGATTTAGTGTATAAGTACGCTGAGAGTCCATATTCACTGTCGTTGGTATAAGCAATGGCTTCATCAATGCTGTTGATTTTGATGATTGGTAATACCGGCCCAAAAGTTTCTTCGTGCACTAAAATGTTGTCTTGCTCAACATCAACCAGTACCGTTGGCTCATACCAATTGCCGCCTTCAAACCCTGCTACTGTGGCAACTTTACCACCAGTTACAAGCTTAGCGCCTTGTGCAATGCCTTTTTCAACAATTGAGTGAATATTATTAATTTCACTTTGATTGACCTTAGGCCCCATATCTGAACTTGGGTCCATTGGGTCGCCTACTTTAAGGGCTTGCACTTTTGGAATGAATTTTTCTATAAAGCTATCGTAGACATCGCTGTGCACATATAAGCGCTCAGCACAGGTACAAACTTGACCACAGTTAGCAAAACGCGCTACCACAGCGTCAGCAACGGCTTTATCAAGATCAGCATCTTCCATCACAATAAACGGTGCTTTACCGCCAAGTTCTAGCATTACTGGGGTTAAGTTTTTACCGCTTGCTTGATGAATAATTTGCCCTGCACGGGTACTACCGGTCATGGTGATTAGCTTTGTCAGCGGGCTCTCACATAAGTGTTGGCCAACGACTGAGCCTGTCCCATTAACAATGTTGATCACACCTGGCGGAATACCTGCTTGATTGGCAATTTCACCCAATTCCATCGTAGCTAATGGTGTTTCTTGGGTTGGCTTAATGACTATTGAGTTACCAGTAATAAGCGCAGGACCAATTTTACGCCCCGCTAATGCCAACGGGAAGTTCCATGCTGTGATTGCCACAACCACACCACGGGGAACTTTATGAATGTAGATTTTTTCGTTTTCGTGATCAGAAGGAATGATATCTCCTTTGATCGTCAACGCATTATCACAGGCATATTCAATAAATGTGGCTGTAACATTGGCTTCCATACGCGCAACATCAATTAACTTGCCTTGCTCTTGGACTAATAGCTCAGCAAGGCGCTCGTTATTATCACGAATACCTTGAGCAAAACGGCGTAAAATTGTAGCGCGTTCACGCGGTGTTTTTTGTGCCCACTGAGTTTGTGCTACCGTGGCTGTTTCAAGCGCAAGTTGTGCGTCTTCAACACTGCCTTTAGGAATGACACCCACTTGCTCGCCGGTACTGGGTGAGAGCACGCTGATGGTGTCGCTATTTGATGAGCTAATATACTCACCATTTATAAAGTTTACGTTGTTTTTTATTGTCATGGTTTTATCGTCCCATCCAGCCGCCATCAACTAATAGAACACTACCGTTCATGTAGTTTGAGGCATCTGATGCTAAAAATACGGTTGGCCCTTTAAAGTCATCAGGTGTTCCCCAACGACCTTGTGGTATACGATCTAGAATCGATTTTGCACGCTCAGGATCATTTCTTAATGCTTCGGTATTATCAGTGGCAATATACCCCGGTGCAATGGCATTCACATTAACACCTTTACTGGCCCACTCGTTAGCAAGTGCTTTGGTTAATTGACCAATCGCTCCTTTACTTGCTGCATAACCAGGTACGGTGATCCCGCCCTGAAAGGTTAATAATGACGCAGTAAAGATAATTTTACCTTGCCCACGAGCCACCATTTCCTTACCTAATTCACGGCTTAAAATAAATTGTGAGTTTAAGTTAATCTCAATGATTTTATCCCAATATTCATCACTGTGCTCTACCGCCGGATCACGTAAAATTGAGCCTGCGTTATTGACTAGAATATCAATTTTAGGGTGATCTTTTTTCACATCATTAATAAAAGCATATAAGCTCTCACGATTAGAAAAATCACATTGGTAAGCATAAAACATTTGCCCACGAGCAAGCACTTGCGTTTCAACATCGGATCCTGATTTTGCTAAACTCGCTGATACGCCAATTACATCAGCGCCGGCTTCAGCCAATGCCAGTGCCATTGCTTTACCAATACCACGGCTACAACCTGTGACTAATGCTGTTTTACCTTTAAGACTAAATTTATCTAACATGTTATTTTCCATTACTTAATTTGGCAAGAAACAAGGGCTTTCATACCCGTAGGGTTATTGTCCATGCTAGCAAACGCTGAGCTAATATCAGCCAGTTCACTGACCGAAGTGATAAATGGTTCTAAATCAATTTTGCCGCGAGCAACTAAATCAATCGCCATTTCAAAATCAGCATCTTCATAAACACGTGCGCCAACAAGTTCTAGTTCACGCCAAAAGAATTGAAACAAATCAACTGGCGGCTTTTGAGAATGGATAGCAACCATACAAATGCGGCCACGTACTGCTGCAATTTGGGTCATAGCTTCAACTGCAGGTTGCACACCCGATACTTCAAAAACAACATCAGCGCCTTTGCCATCACTCCATTTAGACACATTCTCTTGCAAGTCTTGTTCTAGTGGGTTGATGGTTTCAATATCAAAACGCGCAGAAAACTTACGACGCTCGTTATTTACTTCAGAGATCAACACGTCAGCACCGACGCTTTTAGCAACCAAGGCCACGAGTTGCCCAATTGGACCGCCACCGATCACTACTGCTTTTTCACCGGCTTTTAAGCGTGAACGCGAAATATCATGACAGGCAACAGATAAAGGCTCAATTAATGCGCCTTGCTCAAGTGTTACGTTGTCAGGTAGTTTATGAATAGTACGCGCTTTTACTGTCCATGAATTTTGAAACGCGCCAACTGAATCAATACCCATAAATTTCAGGTTATGACATACATGGCTATGGCCGGCATTACATGCAGGACAATCACCGCAGTAATCAAGTGGGCGTACAACGACACGATCACCCACTTTTAAGTTAGTTACATTGCTACCAAGCTCTGCAACCACACCTGAAATTTCATGGCCTATGGTATGCGGAGGGTTAACGCGCTGATCCATTACGCCATGATAAATATGCATGTCGGTACCACAAATACCAACAAAACCAACATCTAAACGTACTTCATCTGCTTGTGGCTTTACTTGTTTTCCTTCGACGATGCGAAATGATTTATTGCCAATATATTCTGCTGCTTGCATGGTAAATACCTTATGATTGCTTAACTAAATGAGGCTTAACTAATTGCGCGTCAAACTCGACACCGGTACCAATTAAATCTGGTGCACAGGCTTCGCCGTTATCAAGTTGTAATGGTCGCGTGGTGTATTCATCTATCGGGAATGAGTGTACTTCTAAGAATCCCGCATGAGGTTGTGAAGCCAATAGCGATACATGTAATTCATGCATACCGTGGCTACAAATCGGCAAGTTGTGGGTATACGCTAAACTAGCAACATGTAACCACCCTGTTATACCGCCGATATTTGAGGCATCAGGTTGTAAAAAGCCAAGTTTTGCTTGATCAATCGCATAACCAAATTCATATAACGTATGTAGGTTTTCACCCATAGCTAAAGGAATTGAGGTCGCTTGCGCAATCCGTGCAAACCCTTTGTAATCATCTGGAATTGTTGGCTCTTCAAACCAGGTTATATCAAACTGCTCAATGGCTTTTGCAAAACGGATTGCATGTTCTACATTCATCGAGTAATTAGCATCAACCATTAACGTTTTATCTGCACCAATTAGCTCACGAACGGCGGTCACTCGTGCCACATCTTCTTTATAATCTTGTTTGCCTACTTTAATTTTTACCGCATTAAAACCACGGTCTAAGTAACCTTGAATATTCTTAAGGAGCTTTTGCTGATCAAAGTTAAGATCAATACCACCGGCATAACACGCGGTTTTATCTCTGTGTCCACCAGCAACTTGCCAAAGTGGTGCTGATAAGCGCTTACATTTGATATCCCACAAAGCAATATCTACTGCAGAGATTGCAAAGCTTAATAAACCACCGCGGCCTACGTAATGTAGGTCCCACTGTAGCTTATCCCAAATTGACATAATTGCTGATGAATCAGCCCCGATCAAACCAGGTTTAATTTCGTCATTTAATAACGAATAAATAGCGCGGCCACCTTTACCGCCGGTATAGGTGTAACCCATACCTTCGTAACCGTCTTTGGTCATTATACGCACTGCGATAACTTCAAAATGAGTATGATCACCGTGTTTAGCATCACTTAACACCTCAGCGAGAGGAATTTGGTAATACTCTACTTTTATATTTTTTATTGCTCGCAATGAATCTCTCATCTAGCCACCAGTTTAGTTTACAAGATACTGTCTATTGTTAACAATCTACAACAACATAAATTTATTGTAAAGGTAATATAGTTAATAAAATGAAAATAACTTTGCCGCAGACGTGCAGCTAAGAGTGGCCTAGCAAGTTAAGCTGCAACCGCTTAACTTGCTAGTGATCTAAACGATTATTGAAGACCAGTGTTTAAAGAAAATGACAATAAATGTGTATGAGCGGTTATATACACACGGTTTTGTTGGGCATTAAATGCTAAGTTTGCGCTGATGGTAGGCAATGATACTTTGGCTAATAGCTGAGCGTTTTCATCAAACAACCAAAGCCCACCAGGCCCTGTTGCAAATATAATCCCAGTGGGATGAATTTTTAATCCATCCGGTAGACCATGACTGTTATCTGCCACTGCCGGCAATTGATAAAATAACGTTTTATTTTTAACAGTGCCATCTTGGTTTAATTGATATCGATACCAAGCGGGTTTATCAGGATTTGATGCCGCCACATACAGTGTTTTTTCATCCCCAGACAACGCAACCCCATTTGGGTAAATTAATTGCTTATCAAGCACACTAAGTTGGCCTTTTGCATTCAATGAATATACCCCTTGGAAGCTTAGCTCTTTAGCGGGATCATCAAGCTGCTTAGCCAGTCCATAAGGGGGATCACTAAAAAATAGAGTACCTTGCTGATTAAAAATACCATCGTTTGGGCTGTTGAGCTGTTGCTCTTGATAACGACTCACTAATTCGCGATAGTTTGTTTTAGGATCATTAACCGACGATGTCATAGTGACAATTTTTCGTGAGCGTGATTGCAATAACACCAACTCATTGTGGTTATTCAGGGCTAGGCCATTTGAGTAACCGCTATCGGCTAAATAAAGGTGCACACCTTGCTCAGGCTGATAGCGATAGACTCGGTGGCTGGGAATATCTGAAAACAACAAATACCCACCGTCTTCAACCCATACGGGCCCTTCAAGCCACTCAAAACCAGCTGCCAGTGTTTCGATTGGTGCATCTAAATTTAAAACCTGCAACGCCCTGTTATCGTAGATTTCATACGGGCCTTGTTTTATCACTGGCTCTGCATCTACAGCGGTGCTAATAAGCACAGCTGTAAGCACTACCCAAGCCTGAATATAACTAGTTAGCATTATTTGTATACCTGCGTTGATAAAGTTGCTGATTAACTTCTTTAGCAGCATTAACAAGGGGCATGTAAGGAATATCTGCCACATTAACAAAGCCAACGTTATAATTTTCGCCATCATAGGCACGCCCTGTTAATGGCGAATCTATATATTGAAACCAATGCGCCCCGACAAAATATGGATTATCGATCACGCTATACATATATTGTTGGTATTTAACACCGCGGTCGTGTTGCGACTCGGCGTGAATAAGCCCTGGGTTTAATAGTCCAGAATCTAACGCCCCATTATGAAACTCACCAATAATGCTTGGCTTATCAATGTCTGCTAAAAAGTGCCAAAAATCATCATTGAGCCCTTCTCGGTAATAGTTATAGCTAACCACATCAGCATGAGCAGCTGCTGCGTTACGAATTTCTGGCGTCATGCCCCAGTCAGCAAAACGAGCTCCCATATAGAGATGGTTTGGTAAGTGTTTTGCTGTTGCTTGCTCTACCACGGCAAAATATTGGTTAGCATAATGAAATAGCATAGTGGAAAAATCAGCTTCAACTTGCTTGTTGATATTTTTGACTGTAATGCCACTAGAAAACTCATGCCACGATGCAATATTGCTGTTCCAGCTAGCATTCAAAGCAGCTATATCTTGGTACTTATCTTTCATCAGTTTTACGAATTCAGCTTTAGTAGGGCTTTGTGTTGCATTTACAGATAATGTGTTGATCACTAACCCATATTGCGAATTAACTGAGCCCATCATGCCCCAGCTTTTTTCATTATCAATAAAAACACCAACGCACCATGGACTATTGTTCACTTGCGCTGCCACGGTTGCTAAGGTGATATCCGCGCGCTTAATAAAAACAGGATCAAATGGATCAGGTAGCGGGCTCCAGTAATCATTACCACTACTTACTGTTTTAAAATCACCGATGATCCATGCATTGGCAAAGTAAGGGAGTCGGTTTTGCTGATAGTAATCATCGTCAAGCCAATTACCAAAAGAGGTGAATCCCCACGACAACATACGATCAGTCGTGGTATCGCGCCATTTTTTCATTAATGTTTGCTCATCACGTGTTTGGTATTTGCGTTGTAAGTTTGCTCGATAAAAACTAAATGTTTCACCTTTTTTAACTGCCCCACTATGCACTTCACGGCGATAGCCATAATTGTCGGCAAGAGGATCATCACTGTCAGGCAACCAGTTAAACATGTTAGCGCGCAGCTCTGAGCTGATATAACGTGATGGCCACGCAGCTTTTGGTGCCGTATTTAAGCCGATTGAATCCTCAGGAGTCAGATCACCCGCCGCCCTTTGCTTAATGTACTTTTGGTCAAAGTCGTAACCTGTAATTGTGGTGGTATTCGCTAAGCGTACATTGGCAATACCAGTTGAAAAAAATAAATAACCTTGCGGGTCAACTAAACTCCATTTGCCTTGGTACTTTTCGGTTCTGAAGTAGCCGGTTGCTTTAAGTTTTGGTCCCGCTTGCCAACCACTAAACGTTGAGCGCCCCTCAACAGGTGACTTTTTCAGTTGTCTTTGCTCTTGCGCTGAGATTGCAAGTAATTGCTCTGTGGATGAAACCTTGTTGCTAAAATCACGCTTGGCATTTTGGCCAAACTCATCCACCAAGCCTACTAGGTATTCGGTGTCAAAGTTGGTTGGCTTTATTAGTCTTACATTATCGATTAGTAATTGCTTATCCGCTAACAAACCTTTTGTGCCAAACGTCACCTTGGTTACTTTACTAACATCAATGTTCTTTTCACCCCCTCGGTACAATACCGGGGTATAACTACTATGCCAACTAGGCGGGTTGGAGCGTATACCCGACTCTGTATTTAAATCGGCCCCTTTTAACTCAATATAATAAGTATTATTTGATTCAGCTGGCACCACTACACTGCGACTTTGTGCTCTACCATTATCATCCACTGTTTTTATATATAACTGGGTAGACGCCTTATCAGGGTTTTCTATATCAAGTGCAAAAGCAAAGTTGCCTAACGCTTGCCAATTCCACGTTGAGCTATTTACAAATTCAATATCGCTTTCGTGATGAGTTTTGGCTGCAAATATAACCTGTAACTTATGATTACCTTGCTGTTCAATTAGCTTAGTCGTGGCATTGTGATGCTGTAAAAAAGACTGGTATTCAGGTTTTTCGAAATCCCACAGCATGTGCTCTTTTTTTGTTGTGTCGACTGCGGGCGTGTTTTCTTCGAGTTGATTATTAGTACAACCTGACAACATAGTGCCTAGCAGTAGTACTGATGAGATATAAACATTCTTGTGTGTGTTTTTTTCATAGCAAGCCTATTCTTTTATTATGAAAGAACCGCTTTTGCAATAAAAGCGGTTAGGTACTATGTAGAATAATTACACAACACAAAATCAATAACAATTAATTGTTAACAATTTTATGTTTGTAAAAAATATATGCTGCTTTTTACTCAATCAGCTGAAAACGTTGATTATCGCCGTTATAACACTGCCACTGCACAACTGACGCGCCATTGGTTTGTAATTTACCTGCTATATCAATACATTTATTACTTAAGCTTGATCTAAGCTCAAAGTAGCCATCTCCTGTATTGTTCAGTGTAAAACGTTGATTGGCTTTTGTGTGATCACACACCCACTGTTCAACCCCAGCGCCATTTGAGGTACTTGAATTTGCAATTTGCATACACAAGCCAGTTAATTGTGAACTGATAGCATATTCGTTATTTGCGAGTTCAACGAGCTCAAATGCTTGGTTCTCGTTATTAGAATTACAATTCCATTGCTGATAAGTACTGCCGTTATTCATTGCACCGTTTTTAATATCGATACACTTTTGACTGTGTTTTGCTTTAATTTGCGCGCCACTAGTAACAGTGCTTGTATTTGCTGCATTAACGGGTTTATACACGCGCACCCAATCAACGTACATTTTATTTTTACTGTCATCGGCTAGGTCTGCATCAGTTGCAATATTACCCGCTTCTGAGCGCCAATCATGATCTTCAGTATCAATAATAATATAAGCAGATTGATCCATATTATGTGTGTTCTTATTTAACGTAGCCCCAGTGTAGTCTTTGTCTTTCATGACTACTTGTGCCCAAGAACCATCTGGCGTTTGCTGGCCATCAATATAAAATGTGACATCTGTTGGACTTTTCCAATACACACCAAAGCGATGAAAGCCTTCTCGCCAGTATGTTCCCCAGCTTGGCGTATTATGGGTTTGGTCATTATAATCACTGATTATTTGATTTGTTTGTTGATCGCGAATAAAAACATGGAAGTTCGTCGACATATTTCTAGCAAACCATTCATCACGCGCACCACCGTATACTTCTAGTACATCAATTTCGCGTTCATCATTATCGCTTAGCAACCAAAAATTTGAAGATAACTCTAGGTTACTCACCTTAATACTGGCTTCTAAAAATATTGGGAAAGTGACTTTAGTTTTTGAAGTGATCACCCCTGCATTGACTTGATCAGTACCTGCACGACGTGAAGCACTAATAATTAAATTACCATCAGAAACCCAAGACTCATCACGTTGCCAATAGGTCAAGCCTGGACCTGTCCAGCTATTAAAGTAGGTATCGTTCCATTTACTGGTAAATGCCGCCGGCTTCCCTGTGTAATTAAAAGAATCTGAGTATTCTTCCTGTAGCTGCCAAACTTTACCATTGTCAGGCGCGACTGGTAATGGAATTGCATCCCAATCGTTGGCCATTAAATTTGTAGATGTTAAAACACAGCCGATCAACAAAAGGTTATTTTTCATTTTTGCCTCTTAAAAGTTAGATGTTGTCATTTTGGTCACACAATGTGACCAATACAGACTAGTACAAATAAAAAACAAAATAAACACTTTGTTAACAAAAAACCATTAACATTAATCAATTTTTGGTGCTCATGCTTTAACAGTGTGCAGTGTAAATAAGTTAACGCCATAGTAATACAGGTAATCGCACAAGACTTGTTGTTGCATTTAATACAACCTTTTGAACACCTGTAAGAATGAGCTCTTGCAGCTGTATTTACATAACTGGTTAAAACATAAAGATTGAATCTATTAATAGCCACGTCAGTTATTACGTTGCTGGCAGGGCCATTATTTAGCGCAACTGCACCCTTTCAGTGCCCAGCTTGCACCAGCAATAAACGTTTCAGTGATCAGCTGATAAAGAAAAAACACAAAATTTATAAAAAACATTAAGTTATAAATATGGCAATAATATTGCTTAGTTAGACACATAACAATAAAACTGCTTTTGCAGTAATGGCAACGAAGCCCGCGCACACTAATCGAAAGGTTTACTGTGTCGGGCTTTTTTTATTGCCAAAATTTAAACCGTCAGCTTGAAGGAAAAGACAAATGCCACAGAAAATTCTCGTTATTGGCAATGGCATGGTGGGGCACCATTTTGTTGAGCAAATGCGTAGTTGCGATGAACATGCGCAGATCACGGTATTATGTGGTGAAGCTAACCTTGCCTACGATCGGGTCTATTTATCCAGTGTTTTTAATGGTAAAACAGCCGCCGATTTAGCGTTAACAACCCATGAAAACTACCAAAATCTTAATATTACTGTCCATACTAGCCAGTGGGTAGAACACATTGATGTGACGCAAAAGCAGCTCGTAACAGCTGATGGCACACACTTCGATTATGATAAATTAGTTTTGGCAACTGGCTCATACCCTTTTGTGCCGCCCATTAAAGGTAATGACCAATCTCACTGTTTAGTATACCGCACCCTTGAAGACTTAGAAAAAATCAAAGCCTGTGCTAATGATAGCAAAGTAGGTGTGGTGATTGGTGGCGGTTTACTTGGATTAGAAGCTGCAAATGCATTAAAACAATTAGGCTTAGATACGCATGTAGTTGAGTTTGCACCGCAATTAATGGCGGTACAACTTGACCAACAAGGCGGTAAATTACTAAGAAATAAAATTGAAGAACTCGGTGTTAGTGTACACACAGGTAAAGCTACCAGTGAAATTGTAGCTGGTGAGCAATGTCGTTACCGCTTAAATTTTGCAGATGGCAGCCACTTAGAAACCGATTTAGTGCTGTTCTCCGCAGGTATTCGCCCATACGATAACCTAGGTAATAAAGCTGGACTTACTTTAGGTGAGCGCGGCGGGATCGTAATTAATAATGCATGTCAAACATCAGATAAAGATATTTTTGCGATTGGTGAATGTGCACTATGGGATAAGAAATTATTTGGTTTAGTCGCCCCTGGCTACAATATGGCACGAGTTGCAGCAAGTCAGCTGTCAGGTGGCGACCTTCAATTTAACGGCGCCGATATGAGCACTAAGCTTAAATTGTTGGGTGTTGAAGTAGGCTCAATTGGTGATGCCCATGGTATAACCGCTAATGCGAAAGAATTGATATATCAAGATCCAATTCGTGATTGCTATAAAAAAATAGTCCTCAACGAAGCTGGTGATAAGTTACTAGGCGCAGTGTTAGTAGGTGACACCAGCGATTATGACACGTTATTACAGTACATGCTCAATGATATGGCGCTGCCTGAACACCCAGAGTGCCTTATTTTACCAGATAGCGCAGGTGCCCCAACACTCTCAAGCAGTGCGTTACCCGATTCCGCAACGATCTGTTCATGTCACAATGTCTGTAAAAGTGACATCATCACCGCCATCGATAATGGCGCAAATGAACTTAGCGCAGTAAAAACTTGTACTAAAGCAAGCTCTGGTTGTGGTGGCTGTACCGCACTACTTAAATCGGTTGTGGATGCCGAACTTGCAGAGCGTGGTGTTGAAGTAAATAACCATCTGTGCGAACACTTTGCTTATTCTCGTCAAGAGCTATTACACCTTGTAAAAGTAGAGAAAATAAAAACATTTGCTGAGTTGCTTAAACGCCATGGTGAAGGCCATGGTTGTGAGATCTGTAAGCCTGCTGTGGGGTCAATTTTAGCATCAACATGGAATGACTATATCTTAGAGGAGCAGCATGTTGGCTTACAAGATACCAACGATACTTATTTAGCTAATATGCAAAAAGATGGCTCTTATTCCGTTGTGCCACGAATCGCTGGCGGTGAAGTAACGGCTGATAAGCTGATAGTACTTGGTGAAGTTGCTAAAGAGTTTAACTTATATTGTAAAGTGACGGGTGGACAACGTATTGATTTATTTGGTGCGCGTCTTGAACAATTGCCAGTAATTTGGGAAAAACTGATAGCCGCAGGGTTTGAAACCGGCCACGCTTACGGTAAATCATTGCGTACTGTAAAATCCTGTGTCGGTAGCACTTGGTGTCGCTATGGTGTGCAAGACAGTGTTGGCCAAGCCATTGCAATTGAAGATCGCTATAAAGGTCTACGCTCGCCACATAAAATAAAAATGGCCGTATCAGGCTGTACCCGTGAATGTGCTGAAGCGCAAAGCAAAGATATTGGTATTATTGCCACCGAAAATGGTTGGAACCTTTATGTATGTGGTAATGGCGGTATGCGTCCACGCCACGCAGACTTATTTGCGACCGATTTAGACACACCCACTTTGATTGCCTATATCGACCGTATTTTAATGTTTTACGTTAATACCGCAGACAAGCTACAACGTACGTCTGTATGGCTTGAAAACCTCGAAGGCGGATTAGATTACCTACGCCAAGTTGTAATTGAAGACAGCTTAGGTATTTGTGCTGAACTTGAGCAACAAATGGCGTATATCACTGACACCTATGCATGTGAGTGGCTACGTACCATTGAAGATCCAAATGCAGTTAAGCGTTTCCGTCAATTCGTCAATAGCCCGGATGCCGATGAAAATATTGTGTTTGTTCAAGAACGCAATCAGATCCGCCCCGCGACTGAAGCTGAGAAAAGCACACTTAAATATACGCAGCAACGCCCAATCGCAGTAACAGAAATTACACAGGAGCAAGAAGATGTCTTGGTATAATATTGGTACATTAAATGATTTAGTATTAAATAGTGGTATCTGCGCACAGGTTAATAATCAACAAGTTGCCGTATTTTATATTCCTGATGATGAGCAATCAGTTTTTGCTATTAGTAACTTTGACCCCATCGGCAAAGCAAATGTGTTAGCGAGGGGAATTGTTGGCTCACTACAAGAGAACTTAGTAGTCGCTTCGCCATTGTATAAACAGCATTTTTGCCTAAAAACCGGTCAATGCTTAGAAGCAGAAACAATTCGGGTACCTGTCTATCAAACTAAAGTAGAGCAGGATCAAGTGTTTATTAGCTGTCAACCGGTGTTGGCAGCCAGTTAAGCCTGTTAAAAAGTGAGATAATTATGAGTGTATTTTCATACTTTTCAAGCATAGAAAATAACTGGCTTGATAACATTTTTACCCGCAATACTGCAAGCCAAAGTCGTAAAGGTAAAACGGGACACGTGTACTTAATTGGCGCCGGCCCTGGCGATCCTGAGCTTATTACCGTCAAGGCACAGCGAATCTTAGACACTGCCGATGTCGTCTTATATGATTGGTTGGTAGCCGATGAACTGATCACCTCACTGCCTGCCAGCTGTAAACGCGTATTTGTTGGTAAACGTGCTGGTAAACACTCAATGACACAGCCGCAAATTTGCCAACAACTCGTTAAATATGCGCAACAAGGCTTAACCGTAGTGCGCTTAAAAGGGGGCGATCCGAGTATTTTTGCACGTAGCTGTGAAGAAGCTGACGCACTGCAACAGGCTGCAATCAAGTTTGCGATTATACCGGGTGTCACTACCGCATGTGCAACCTCTGCTTATACCGGAATTCCACTAACTAAGCGTAATGTTGCGGCCAGTATTACCTTTATGACGGCCCAATTTAGCGACCCTAAAAAGCAACCTAACTGGCAAAAATACCGTTATATACCCAATGGCGATAATTCCACATTAGTCGTATATATGGGATTAAATAGATTAGAGCAGTTAGTCTCTGGGCTTATTGCTGTTGGTTGGCCAAAAGACACCCCTATTGCACTGATTGAACAAGCAACCACCTTAGAGCAACGAGTGAATACTTCAACATTGGATAAAGCCTATAAGATCCCCTCTTCAGAAGCGATCCACGGCCCTACACTAATTATTATCGGTGAGGTAATTGATCACACTATGCCAATTAGCCCTGAGTTACTTAATGTTACAGCCTATGGGGTTTAACAACCAATAAACACTAATCATACGCGCGCTTGCTCTCAACCTACGGGAGTAAAATACTGAGCAAGCGCACTTTCTGTAAGCATCGTTGCAGTGCATTCTTTGCACCAAAATACATCATTTTAGTCTAGCGGCTCAATTTAGCATCATTCAACTCCTTGCAATAAAACTATAAGACCATGTTATTAAACAGTTTTAATTTAAACTTTGGTAAATTTCGGGTTTATTTTTAACTGGAATGAAGGTTGCAACTGTCAGCATAAATAACAACACAAAAAAACTATTTATGGCTCACAATAATTCGCTCACTAAAAAATTTCTATTAGCCGCTAAATACGAAGAGATCCACGCGCTAGAACAGTTACAAAAAAGTTGTTACAACCTAATAAAGCTCGGTCAATTTGTCCATCAACTACAAAAAGAGCGAGCAATGAGTAATATTTATCTCGCCTCAAACAGAACCCTCTTTGCACAACAACTACAACAACAAATAAAACACTCCGATATTTTACAACACGCTTTATTTGAATCACTCGCGCAAACTTATTTATGTACCAAACCCGGCGTAGGTAATAGCCGCCTATATAATTTAATAACTATCAGTCTACAATCGCTGGACACACTGCATTCCTTACGTGAAAAAGTGGCCAAACAAGCGCTCAGTGCTAGCCAGTCAACACAGTCTTTTACGCAAATAATCACCAGCTTATTAAATGTCTTTTTAGAAACCGCTGATGGTGCCAGTGATCCGGTGATCACCCGCATCTTAGTTGCTTATTTTAACTTTATACAAGGTAAAGAGTATGCCGGCCAAGAACGTGCTTATGGGGCAATGGCGTTTGCCAGTAATAAGTTTGATGCTGAACAAAAAGCACTATTAAGTCATTTTCAACAAAACCAACAAACCAGCTTTGATTTTTTTCGTCAATATGCAGATGAGCAACTTACTCTAAGCTACAAGCTTCTACTACAGGATGAGTCAAGCCAAGAAATAGAAAAACTACGCACTATGCTGCACCAGTTAGATCCAAGCAAGAATCAAGAATTGTCACAGCTTAGTGAAGTCTGGTTTGACATAGCAACCGCCAGAATTGATATTATGCATCAAATAGAACAACAAATTTCTAAGCGTTTAATATCGGCAGCAAAAGAGCGGATAGTTGAAGCGAAGCAAAGTTTAGATACCCATCAAGGCACGCTAGCTATTCTTACTAAGGACAGTCCCGATTTCAGTGTGCTCACCACAGCTACACTTTTATCAGCTGAGTTAAATGGCTTTGCAAATACCAATGTAGCAGCACAGAAACTCGCAGCAAATAAAACCATGTACGATTTAATTGCCGAACAAAGTCAGCATATAAAACAAATAAATAATGCACTTAGCGAAGCCAGAAAAGTTATCAATGAGCAAAAAACCATTAACCAAGCTAAATTCATACTTATTGAACAATTAAAATTGACCGAGGCCCAAGCACATAAAAAATTACAAAAACAAGCTATGGATAACCATGTCAGTTTACATCAAGTTGCAGAGCAAATAATTACGCTAGTGGATTAGCCAAAGACAATACAATTAGCGATTGGTCACATATAGTTCAGGTATTTTCGCTTAGCCTATTTGCTGCTTATCAAAACGATAGCCAGCTCCATATACAGAGCCGACTATCTTAGGAGAGAAGTTTAAATGTTTTATTTTTTTACGAATATTTTTTATATGGCTATCAATTACGCGATCTGCAATATCAAAATTACTTGGCTGTAAGTGCTCCAGAATATGTTGTCTAGAAAAAATACGATTCGGTGCATGATACAAAAGTGAGAAGAGATCAAATTCAACTTTAGTGAGAATTAACTGTTGCCCTTTAATTCTCACTGTCAAGTTATCTGTATTTACTTCGATGAGTTCTTCCATATGCACTTGCGATTCATGTGCACTACAACGGCGCAAAATCGCTTTCACACGCATTACTAACTCAGCGCCACTAAAGGGCTTACAAACATAATCATCCGCCCCTAGTTCCAGTCCCCTCAGACGATCGGCTTCTGCAACTTTAGCTGTTACCATAATAATAGGCACCATCGAAAACTGTCTAATTTGTTTTAAGCACTCGACCCCATCTTGGTTTGGCAACATAACATCCATAATGATAGTGTCTGGTGTATTTAACTTAACCCAAGCTACAACAGAAGCGCCATCCATAATGTGAGTTGTTTTAAACCCAGACGCTTTAAAAAATAATATTACTTGATGTGCGATATCGGCATCATCTTCGACTATCAAAACGTGTTGCATGTAAAAGCCCATTTATTTTTGTTGTAACATTTTTAACTGTTTTTTTATTGAGAACTTCAAAGTAGATGATAATGTTTCGTCGAGTAATAACATAGCCAAAATCTCTGGTATATCGTCACTGCTGGAGATCTCTGAAAGCAAATCATGATCACATGGGCTTATCAGCTCTATAAAACTGAGTTGTGGTGAGATAGCTTGTGTAAAAGACATAGTGTGTGCCTTATCCATTTTATATTTACACCAAATACCATTTGGTACTGGGCTTTAATGGTGCTATTAAAGCTCAACAATATGGAGGAAATATGGATAATCACTATCATTTACAGTAATTTGCTCTTTTCAACTGGCAGTA
Organism: Pseudoalteromonas sp. S1727; assembly: GCF_005886375.1. Lineage (NCBI taxonomy): Bacteria > Pseudomonadati > Pseudomonadota > Gammaproteobacteria > Alteromonadales > Pseudoalteromonadaceae > Pseudoalteromonas > Pseudoalteromonas sp. S1727. The sequence continues at coordinate 2,519 of NZ_PNDT01000036.1, read as the reverse complement.
ATATTGTAATTGCAAGCCCACCAAATTCACTGGCTTGCGCATTAATTTGCCCACCGTGTAAAGACACTATTTTGTGGCTAATGGCCAAGCCCAGTCCTGAACCACCTAAATCACGACTCCTTGATTTATCGCAACGGTATAATCGCTCAAAAATATTAACGAAGTCCGCTTCAGAAACACCAGGGCTTGAGTCACTTAAACATAACTTTAAATAGCCACTTTCTATTTGCGAAGTAAACATCACCTTACCTGGGGTATCTGTATAATTCACTGTATTACGCGCCAGATTATGAATAACTTGATTTAATCTATCACTGTCAAGCTCAATAGTAATTGTTTTATCAATACTAACGTGTTGACTAAACTCTAGCCCCGCAGCTGTGACTAGCGTTGCAATATCATCAGCAAAGTGACTTACCAGCTCATACGCATTGTATTTTTTTGTGTGTAATACAAAGCTACCACTGTCTGATTGCGCAAGTTCATAAATATCGGTAATGAGCTGATTCAAGCGGTCTAATCTTTGATGTAAAATCTTGTAAGTCGTATCTGGGTTTTCAACTAAATTATGCTCTAATGACTCTATATTTAATTTTAAAACAGTTAACGGTGTGCGTAATTCATGCGACACATCTGCCAATAATTGTTCCTTAAGTTGTATCGAATTATTGAGCACTTGTGCTTCTTTTTCGCTCATTTTCTTTTTCTGTTGATAAAGAATGTAAGTAACCACCAACCCAATCAACATTATTAATGCGATAGTACCTATTATGAGTAGATATTGTTGATTTTTAATCTCGTTGATCTTGTGTTGATTTTTAATCTCAGCGAGCTCAATTTGAGTAGTTTGATATTGCGTTTGAGCTGCATAACCTAAAGCTTTGGACTTAGCATCCTGTTCGAGTTGCTCTTCTAGCATAGTATAGGACTGCTGCTTCATGGCAAAAGCATCAGCAAACTTATTGAGCTCACTATATGCTTGAGATAATAAGTTGAGCTTCATCATTTGTACTTCAAAAGTGGATTCGTTTGTCGATATGCCCTCTAAAACTTTAACCGCTCGCTGCTGCTCCTGTGTACCAAGTAAAGCCTTTGCATATAAAAGTGAAAACTCTTGATGTAACGCTTTATCTTCCACAGCATCCAAGCTAGCCATGACACTTTTGAATAAGTTAATCGCTGTTGCATACTGATGTTTAAGTAATTGGAGTTCAGCTTGATTACCTTTTACCCAAGCTATATTTCTCGGGCTATCCAGTTCTGTAAATAAATCCAAAGCGTGTTGTAAATAACTTGGCGCTTCGTCATAGCGCTTGAGTGCCATAAGTTGACGGCTGATCTGAACTAAATCATAACCCGCGTAGTTAAACATTTGATTTTCTAGATCATACTGATAGGCTTTTTTATACGCATCTAAACTTTTTTCGTGCTCTTTTAACGTCGCATAGCTATCACCAATACTATAATGTAACTGCGCATACCAAGTATTTGGGTTTTCAGCTTGTGTAGTAACATAAGCTAATAATTCTAACTGCAGTTTTAGTGCTTTTTCTGGTAGTTTTAAATCATTATAAATACCTGCTTCAGCATTAAAAGCGGCCATTGTAACTGGCGTATTTTCAGCCAGCTTTGCGGCTTCTTTGGCTTTTTCAACAGCGATCAGTGCCTCGCTAAATTGACCGTTCGCTTTAAGTGAAAATGAGTAAAAACGGAGGGTGTGGCTGAGCATACGGTAGTCTTTTGTTAACTCAAACATCGCAATCGCGTTTTTAAAGTGATTCTGAGCAGAATTAAACTGCCCTAAATTAATCGCTAAATCGCCTCTCGTAATATACAACTTGCCACGATACTCGTTACTATCATAGCTTTTCAATAGCGCTTCTAATTTGTCTAAATCACGCTCGACTTCATCAAATTGTCCTAATTTATTATTCGCTAGAGCAACTTTGTGTAGTACATATGCACGCTGTTCTTCAGTCAATGATTCTGCTAAAAGCGCTTTCCCCTGAGTTACTGTATCTGTTTTCTTTTGTTGTTGCTCTATCCCTTGCACAAAACGCTCAAACGCTGCAGTGCCTAAAGGATCCGCCCAAGAGTGAAAAGAAAGTGAGAGTATTACCAATAAGAAGACGATTAATAGATGCTGCATTATTTTTATTCTAATTTTAAGTGATGCGAATGAATGCTAAATAGATAGCCTTTACACTATATATACAGCCATTTTTATCCTTAATTTTACACTTATTAATTATATAAAACAGATAAAAATAGCTGACATTATTTCATGATTAATAAGGGATTAATACCAATCGACTTAAATATTTAACCATTCTAGCGGGCTAAATAAAGCGCTAACTGCGTTATAAATTTTTCAAGTAGAACAACTACATGTCAAAATTTATGCCTTGTTATCACTGTATTTATCTGTCGCTATAAATGGTCAGTAACTTAACACGATTGGTATAATCACTGTTCAGAGGTCGAAAATAGTTGCGTTCAAAATATTATCATAATAATAT